>NZ_JBDOPO010000346.1:0-1649 GCF_039830215.1 Rubritalea sp.
AAGGATAACTAATCAGCGTCTCAGGCCTAGCTTTGACCTAATTGGCTTTTACAGCTTATATACTCGATTGCCGTGTAACGACGAGTGTTGCTCAAGGATGAGACTGGTAGGGCCTTTTGCTGTCTGAGGAGGTTTTACTAAGTAGCCATATCATAATGATGTAAGTTTTATAGTAAATGTAAGAGCAATTCGCCTATTGATAGATATTGATGGCGGAACTTAACCGCGCTTCACTATTGATAGCGGCCAAGTGTTTATAGTAGGTTGTGGCAGGAAGGGGCGTTAATACTGCCTATACTCCAATCTCTTGCTTTCTCAGTATTACACGAGGTAGCGCGGGTTCCAACAGATATTAAAAAGAGGGTGAAAGCAAAAAACATCCACCATGCCCTCAAGCTAGAAAACATCGGATTGTTATGCCGACTCTTCATTCTACCTTCCACGCATTTCCATTATTGGTTCGAGATAGCGTCAACTCCTGATGCGCTCTAGCATAGTCGGCAGCCTCTCTAAATGATTTAAATACATTGTTTTGAGATGCTAGTTTGGGTTCTTCGTGTTTTGTGGGCTCGTCACTAGGGTCATAAGTTCTATCGCTAAAGCCTGCTTGTTCGCATCGAAATCCACAGGCCCCACAAGAGCCACAAACTATCCACCCGCAAGCTAAGCATTCAAGGTCAACTGAGTTGTTGACTGATTTTTTGCAGTTCCAACAAACGCTTGCTCTGCTCTTGTTTTGAGCCTGCCTTGTTTCGGGTGCTATTCCACCACGTGCCTTGAAAAAGTTCTTATGTTGCTCTTGAACTACTGATGCGTAATATTCATCTTTGTTAGCTTTGTATTTATCTTGAAATCTAACTAAGACTTTTTTTGCTTCTAGGGCGTCGGCTCTACTGAGCGTTTCTAGATAGCGATCTGAGAAAGTATAGGTGGGAGGATCCCAGTTATTTCGGTCTTCCTCATACTGGGCCCAGTCTCTGCATCGCAGAAATACTAGATCGCCTAAGCTTTCCGGACGGTTTGTAGCTATCCTGCGATCGAGAACAACCCAGCCATGATGAGAACTAAAGCCCCACCATTCATCACTTGTCGCTTTGGTTTCCTTTGTCATTAAATGCTCTAAAGAACATAACTCCGCGCACGCGGGCGAGCAACGCAGTCGCGAAGTCCGGCACGCTGCAAGCGTGACCGGAAAAACCAAATAGAACGCCCAGAAAACAGCGTCATTGGGATAACAACGTCTTAAATCGCTGTTTCATACGAGTCAGATTATCATACGATCATTGTGAGAAAAAGAGAATCAATCGGTGAGAGCTGCTGGCTTGTTGGGCAGTCCGCGCTTAGGCGCTACTTACAATATATTAAGCTGACAGCAACCTCTGATCTTAATTAAACTTGACGTTTTACTTTGAAAACCTCCACTCCTTACCTCACTAAATCCCGCTACATCGATGCTCTTCGCTGTGAGAAAAAACTCTGGCTGGGCTGGCATGAACGCCTGCCTTATGAAGAGGCTTTGCCCTACTCCATTCTCGATACGGGTAACCGCATTGGTGAAGGGGCCTGGGCGCTCTTTCCCGATGGGGTATTGATCACGGAAAAACCCTATGAGCATGCTGCTGCTGTTGCGAGGACAGCTTCGCTGATGG
>NZ_JBDOPO010000052.1:0-6748 GCF_039830215.1 Rubritalea sp.
GTGCTCGTTTTTCATCTTTTTCGAAGATACGCACCCTGCAATTCCAGCTTTCTAACATCTGAGCGAGAGTGAACCCATATTCCCCTCCACCAAAGATAACAACTTTAAGATCTGAGTCTTTGACACACCCCTTTTGCAGGCGATCTGCAAGTACTCGGAGCTTTCTAGGCTCACCAAAAATGGTAACCACATCGCCAACTTCAAGTGTGGAGCTTGCTGTCGGAACAAAACTTTCACCACCACGGGTGACAGATGCCACACGCGTCCTCTCAGGAGCTTTGAGATCGATCAGCTTTTTGCCTGGCACATCACTCTTGTCACTCACTCGCACCTGTTGAAGTTCGATGCGTCCTCGCGCAATTTCCTCAACAACCAAGGACTCGGGATTACGTATAAACTTAGCAAGCTCTATCGCACTCAATCGCTCTGAACTAAAAATATGATCAATCCCAAAATGGCTGCGGTAATCAAAGAGCCATTCCTCTCGCTGTACTTCTGGGTGGACACGCGAAATCACCTTTTTGGCATCCAGTTTTTTCGCGACCGATGCGGCCATTACGTTGATAGTATTATCACTAGTCAACGCCAGGAACAAATCACACTCACTGACTCCAGCTTCCAATAAAGTCGTCACTGAAGTTCCGTTTTCGCAGATAATCCTAGCATCTAACGACTGCTCGAGCTCTGCGGCTAATTCTGGATTACTTTCGATCACGGTGATGCTATGCGCTTCTCGTGATAAGGAAGTAGCCAAATGCCGCCCCACTTCTCCAGCTCCAATGATGATGATATTCATAAGCGCGCACTCTCTAGCGCATTTGTATGGTCTCAGTTTCACCTCAGCTTTCCAGCAAAAAAACAAGCTTCAGACGGAAACGGGATTCCTAAGTAAATTTGTCCCCAATCACACCTAACACGAAGAATTAATTTTATCATTTAAGTAGCTCCCAAGACAGCTAAGCTAGCTACCATGGCACGCAAAGTTAAATTGGTTTCACACATCACGGTCGGACATTTTTTTGAAACACACGGTGAAAGCCTTAAACTTGAACCAATCAACTCGTCCGACGGGTTTAATAGAAAAATCAATGAACCATCATTGAACAGACCAGGCTTAGCTCTTGCTGGGTATATTGATCATTTTGCCTACATGCGCGTCCAAGTCCTCGGCAATTCAGAAGTGGAATTTCTAAATAAAATTGATTCAGAAATAAGAAGAGAACGTATCCGTACGATCTGCAAAACCGACATCCCATGCATTGTCATCTCCAGAGATGCTAGAGTACACCAGGACATGCTGGATATTTGTGAAGAATTCCGCATTAGCCTCTTTAGGACACCACTCAACACCATGCGCTTCATCAACTCTGCTACTTTTCACCTAGAGCATGACTTCGCGCCAACAACCACCGCGCATGGCTGCATGCTAGACTTCCGTGGAATTGGCGTGCTAATCAAAGGTAAAAGCGGCTCAGGAAAAAGCGAGACAGCCATCGGACTCGTAGAACGAGGCGGAGCACTCATTGCCGATGATCACGTAAAGATTCGTAACGTAAACGGAAAACTCACAGCATTCACCGACGATTTCTCCAGAGGCTTCATTGAAATGAGAGGTATTGGAATCATTAATGTCACCAATATCTACGGTTTAGGATCAATCCGCCCAGATGCCACACTAGACATCATCGTGAACCTACGACCCTATAGCGACTTGAACGAAGTGGATAGAGTCGGAATCACTCGCGAAACTGACAAAGTCCTGGGTGTCGACGTGCCAATCGTAGATATTCCAGTAGCTCCAGGACGGGACACTGCGAGATTAGTCGCCGTGACTGCATTAGACCTCCAACTCAGACGTCTCGGATACGACATGGCTGCTGAATTCAACAACCGATTGAGCGAGAAACTAGCCAACACAACGCCCCCATCTCCTTTCACAACACACTATTAAACAACAACTTCCAATATTCTTTAAAATTTTACCTTCCACTAGGCTAGAAGACTCCATAGAGTTATCCAAATCCCGACTCTATACGTACAAGACTACAGCCAATGCCAACACAGGAATTTACTATCACGAACAAGCTCGGTATCCACGCGCGCCCAGCTGCCCAGTTCGTTAAAACTGCGAACAGATTTGACGCCGAAATCACTGTCGAAAAAGACGGGGAAGAAATTGATGGTAAAAGCATCATGGGTCTTATGATGTTAGCTGCCGGTCACGGGTCTGTACTCACCATCATAACTGACGGTCCTGAAGCTGAAGCCGCTCTCGAAGCCGTTGGCCGCCTTATTTTACGTAATTTCGAGGAGTAAGAGATAGGCTCACTACTATTGTCCTCATAGGAAGCTGGCCATCCTAACTTCCTATTTTTTGCTTATATTTTTTCATAAATGCCAGTCATCCCATCCAATAAAGAAGTAGTCATTCAAGGCACGGCCGTGTCGCCAGGACTCTCTTTCGCGCCAGCCCACGTTATATCACGTGGCCTGCAAGCACCTGATGTTTACGAAATCTCTCCAAGAAACTTAGATAGAGAAATCCAGCGAGTCCACACCGCTCTCGACAACACAAAACTGGAGATCAGCAAGCTCCAGAAGCATATCGAGGCAATTACTGAGGACACCGAAGGCCAAATTTTTGAAGCCCACCTCATGCTGCTCTCTGATCGTACCATGATCAAGCGGGTAGAAGAAACCATCCGTGACCGGCAACAGAATGCGGAATTTAGCTTTTATGCGGTACTTCAAAACTATTCGGAAGCCATGCGTCGGATAAATGACCCCTACCTGGCTGAACGCGCTTCTGACATCGACGACATAGCTCAACGAGTGATCCGAAACTTCAACACTGATGAAGCTTGCCCTAGTGACGATTGCCCAGAGCATAATCACATCATCATCGCACATGACCTTTCTCCATCTGACACAGCATCCCTGGACAGTGATTTATCAGTCGGTTTCGCTACGGAGCAAGGCAGCATCAACTCACACACAGCAATTCTAGCTAGATCACTGGGAATACCTGCTGTGGTTGGACTTCAAGGGCTCATCATAGAAATTCAAGAACTTAGCCAAACCATTCTTGACGGGTACGATGGCAAATTGATTATCAACCCAAAACCCTCGACCATCGCTCACTACCAAGATATCAAACGCCTCAAGGAGAAGAAAGATAGACAGTTAGACAATCTTCGAGACAGACAAACCAAAACTACTGATGGGAGAGAAATCACCCTTTCTGCTAATGTCGAATTCAAACATGAATTCCCACTAGTCACAGCGAGCGGTGGAGCCGGAATAGGTTTATTTCGCACAGAGTTTTATCTTTTAGGTAAAGGCGAAGTTCCCTCGGAAGAAAGTCAATACAAAGTGTACGCTGAGGCAGCGACGACAAGCCAACCTCACCAAGCAATCATTCGAACCCTGGATGCTGGCGGCGACAAACTTCCGGCCGAACCACCCCCGGAACCTGAACCAAACCCATTCCTCGGCTGGCGCGGCATACGTGTATCGCTCTCTCGTGTCGGAATGTTCAAGGAGCAACTAAGAGCAATTTTACGAGCCAGCGCCCACGGTCGTATCGGCGTCATGTTCCCACTCGTTTCAGGTATTGGCGAGCTAATGACAGCTAAGGTAATCCTCCAAGAATGCATGGACGAGCTCGACCGCGAAGGATCCTTGTACGACCCAGGCATCGAAATCGGGGTCATGATCGAAGTTCCCTCTGCTGCTATCATGGCCAACGAGCTCGCCAAAGAAGTAGATTTCTTCTCGATTGGCACAAACGACCTCATTCAGTACACCCTCGCTGTAGATCGCGTGAATAAACACGTTTCAGGACTCTACAAGCCAACAAACCCTGCGGTCATTCGTCTCATCAAAATGACAGTTGAGGCAGCTAACAATCACGGAATTTGGACTGGAGTCTGCGGTGAAATGGCCAGCGACCTAGACCTTATACCTCTATTAATTGGCCTAGGGGTCGACGAACTTTCTGTAGGAACACACCGTTTACCTCGCATCAAGAAAGCCATTCGCTCACTCTCGCACGCAGAGTGCGCTGCCGTTGCCGATGAAGCTTTACGCTGCCGATTTAGCAGTGACGTACTAGCCCTCACCAAGCGACTAGCCAGACGATCCTACGGAGGCATTGTAGAATAAACATCTAGCAACTTGTCCAGCCCAAGCTTTCTGATATGAATCCTCAATCATGTCAGACGCATACGCCTCACTAGTCATAAAGCACCGAGAAATAGCTTTGGTGCACAGCTCATCCTCTACCCTAGCCTGGGATCAGGAAACCAACTTACCGGATAAAGCTCAAGCGTATAGGGCGGAGCAAATCGCCTACCTATCAGGTAAAGCACATGAACTATCTACCAGCGATAACTATGAAAAGTTACTCGCGTCAGCAGAAGACAGCAACGACGGTAGCCACACGACTCTAGCAAACTTACGTGAATGGCGTCACAGCTTTGAGCGATCCACACAACTCAACCGAGACATTGTGGAGCGAGATTCAAAAACATCCTCGCACGCCAAGACTGCCTGGATAAAAGCACGTGAGCAATCGAACTTCAGTCTCTTCGCCCCACACATGCAAAAACTACTAGATCTAGCCAAAGAAAAAGCCGAGCTCTGGGGTTACCAAGACGAAACCTACGATGCCCTGCTAGAAAATTATGAACGCGGAGCAAAAACCCGCGACATCATCTCCATTTTTAACCGTTTCCAGCCAGCAATCATCTCACTAGCAAGCGATGCCGTGGCAAAATCATCCTCCAATAATCCACGAAAACTAGAAGGACCGTTCCCTGTCGAAAAGCAACAAGAGCTCAATCGTGCCGTTGCTCAATCAATTGGCTTTGACCTTCATGCTGGCCGCATTGATACCACCACTCATCCATTTTGCACCACTCTCGGGCCGTCAGATGTACGACTTACAACGCGCTACTACGAGCAAGATTTCACAACATCACTCCTCGGAGTAATGCACGAGGCTGGGCACGGCCTCTATGAGCAAGGTCTCCTCGAATCAAATTTCGGCCTACCATCAGGCTCAGCCATTTCCCTTGGAATCCATGAATCCCAATCACTGCTTTGGGAAGCACACGTCGGTAGATCGATAGCATTCTGGCAGCACTGGCTTCCAAAAGCACAAGAACTCTTCCCACAGCTCCGAGATTGGACCGTCGAGGAATTCCTCCAAACCATCAACCAAGCAACTTACTCACCTATTCGAGTGGATGCTGACGAAGCGACCTACGACCTCCACGTCTTACTCCGCTTTAACATCGAGCGACAACTAGTGCGTGGAGACCTCGACGTGAAAGACATCCCAGCTGCTTGGAATGAGAGCTTCGAAACATACTTCAACATGCGACCAAAATCAGACTCAGAAGGATGCCTACAAGACATTCACTGGGCCATGGGAGGACTAGGCTACTTTCCAACCTACACCCTAGGAAATCTCAATGCCTCACAACTATTCCACGCCGCTACCCAAGACGCATCGATCTTAAACTCGTATAACAAAGCAGATTTCACACCATTACTTCAATGGATGCGTAAAGAAATCCATAGCCACGGTAGCACACTACTTCCTCAAGATTTAATGGTTCAGGCTACAGGAGAATCCACCAACCCTAGCCATCACCTCAAGCATCTCAGTAACAGATTCCTCAAATAACTTTACCAGTGATAGAAATTTATCACCGCAAAGGTAATCACCAGCTATGTCCACTAATGCCCATTCTTTAACCTTTCATTACGTGCCGCCGTATGCCTATGCTATCGGAGGTTTGCTCATACTGCCATCCCAGTAAAACTCAGTAATGACAACATCAAACTACCTCTCTAAATCGGGATGGTAGGCTGCAGCAAAACTCCCGATGATAAACTCAAAGGGATTCAAGAACTTTGCCACGACGTCCTAGAGCTCAACTAGCCAAGAGGCCACAATAAGGCTGCCTCCCCAGCCGCATCCCAGAAATATAATTTACCCATCCTCAGTATTGTGGGCTCCACCCGCTGGAAAATACAATTCTCCAATTCATCTGAAGAAGTCCGTGAGCGCGCTTTCCTAGACCTCACCTCTGCCATCGACGACTCAGCAAAGTGCAGCGGTCACGCCGTCCTTATCGCGCCAGCCGTGAACAACAAAAACACCATATACCAAGAGGCATGGGAGCGCTCGATCTAAGTTAGAAATAGAGCCATTCCTCATGCAGCGCAAAAGAGCCAGTACATACTCATTCGTAAGGTATGCACAGCTCTCCTTACTATCCCAAAGGAGGAAATAAGCAGTCAGCAGAACTACTTAAAAGTACATTGATCAGATCGAAAGCCCATGGGACGGTAATTACTCCGACATAGGCAACCATCAACGCTTAGGAAAACCAGCAGGATGGATTCGCTCACTCAGCAAACGCACCGTCAAACTCGATGTCAAACACTGGTGAACCGAAAATGCCTTCTGCACAATTGGTGAAGGCAACGTCGATCGCCCTAAATAGGCAAAGTAACTAAAAAGATCAACTGTTCAGGCTGGGCCACAGCTGAAAGACGCTGTGGTAATTAAGAACGCTGCGCTGAGGCCCTCAAGAACATAAGCTCACGTACTCGGAGAATAAAGCTCAACCAAATCCCCATAAACAAAACATCTCGGCATATCCTGCCTAGATAGTTTTATACATTGATGCATCTGGGTAAAAAAACTCCTCTCCAATAAAGCGGTGAGGAGGCT
>NZ_JBDOPO010000049.1:0-1634 GCF_039830215.1 Rubritalea sp.
CAGGGACAGGTGGTTGTGAGGAGTCGTATCGGTCTGGAATATCGAGTGACTTTTTTGCGCTTGGAGATAGGGCTCTAGGTTGTTTGATGCAGCTTGTTAAAGTAAGGGGAAGAGCTAACCCAATGAAAGTTGATACTAGTCTAGACATGATTATCTTCGTGAGGTTTCAGCAACAATGTTACTTCTGCTTTTTCAGGGATTTAGTGGCTGCTATAATGGCAGTCACTTGCAGCTCAATAAACTCCTCAAGAGCGTCTTGCGTTGGGGAGTCAACGAAGATTCTATCGATTACGAAAGGGTGCTTGGCTACGACCGATGCTAGAGAGAGAAAATTGAGTGTGGCTACAGCGTAGACGACCTCGTCGGTATCACCTAAATATTCAGCCAGAAGCGGGCGCAGAGGGATGACCTTAAGAGTGGTGACTTCATCGCAAATTGTATCAATTGGCGATCCAGGAGAATGGACCGTTTTGCTCATGATTCGGTCATAGTCACCAGATGGTCCTTTGTCTAAAGTACGCCGAACGATGGCACGAGCAAAAGCCGCTAATTTGAGCTCAACGGGTGCGTCATGAGGGAGACCACCACTGATGGGGTGAGTTTGTTCAGCAACAGCAAACGCTTTGCGAAGTACTTGGGCGAAGAGCTTTTCTTTTGAACCAAAGTAGTAATTGACTGCCGCAATATTAGCCTTAGCCCCGCGAACGATCTCAGCGACTTTACCATCGCGGTATCCATTTTTAGAAAATACTCGAATCGCGCTATTGATGAGCTTGTCATTCACTGTCATGGCACACTTATCTAGTGCTTTGAGTTATTTGCAAATTAAATTTTAAAATGACGATTTGAAGTCATAAAGATCTATATGGCTAAGGTGCGCCGCGGGTGTGATTTTGGCCTTTAGCTCGGAGCTGGAATTTTAAAGCTGAAAATGAGTAGGGGTGACTTGTCAGCTTAAATAGCTCGATCAGCTATTTTTCTCAATAACGAGCGTAGCCAATACCGGTGGCGAGAACGTCATCGGCTGGTTGCAAATGTCCGTATAGCAGGCGCAGCACGTTGTTGCCATAGTATCAAGTTAAGATCCAGACCCTTGGTGTTCATAGCGCGATTAGGTCGCTTCCTAGGGAAGCAGAGGTATCTACTACGAGCCCCAGGCTTGGGTGACCTCTTCAAAGATAAAATAATGCTGAAACGCACTTTTCGACCTATCGTTGGTGATGAAGACGTCGGAGCTCTCGATAAGTTTAGTTTTAGTTGTCCAAGTGAGTCCATCAATGCCATTCAAGTTATAGCATGCCTCGTATTTTTCAGTTTTTTATTGGCTGAGGATTTCGTGGAGTGATTAACATATCCGCTGAGTGCATTTTCGGGTTTTGTGGCTGTCGTCACCTCCGATGACACTTACTAAGCGGCGAATGTTGCGAGCTTTAGTCCATAAAATGACAGAGTTTTCTGCAGAACTAGCCTTTGAGTATCACTTTAATTACAGAGGTGACTCGTCTTTTATCCCCTTGGATTCAAACCGGAAGTGCACCGCTTAACTTGAACAACGGCCCAGATGCTGACTAGTATCAGCACTGGCTCCACCGTTCAAAACCGAGCCTGTGCCAAATGACCTATAAACATCTGAG
>NZ_JBDOPO010000108.1:0-596 GCF_039830215.1 Rubritalea sp.
TGGTTCGCTGTTTCATTGGAGTTCGTAGTGGACGGATCATTGTCGTTATGGCTGTACTCGGAATTCAAGTATCTAAATGAATTTAACTATTTAAACAATAGACCAATCAACTAGTAAGGCCAGAAACCAGGTCTAATAACGCGAGAAAACAATAATTCGAGGGGAAAGTCCTAACAACTTCGAATTCAGTAATTATGGCAGCATAGCTCAGGGTTCCAGTTGTCTGAATGCACGGATTCCAAGTATCAACGGTAAGAAAGTGGCTAGCAGGCCACCCGCGATAATTATGCAGAGGCTGACAACTTGTCCACCAGAACTTCCAAGGAGTTGGCTTGCTGTGTCCAAAGGGACTTGGCCTAGAGTTTGCTGTAAGAGATTGAAGTGGTGCGTGAAACCAACGGTCACAACCAGAAGAATAATGAACATGGCACTGAGGACGAGGCTCAGAGTTCCCCCAAATCCAGCTGCAATTTTTGCGGGCGATGATTCACGAAAATTAGGAATGCTTGCCCCCATTCCAACAGCAATACCTGAGAGGCCAGAACACAGAGCAAGGCTGCACATTAGGTGAATAAAGATGGTGCTCCACGGCAATC
>NZ_JBDOPO010000108.1:606-1632 GCF_039830215.1 Rubritalea sp.
ATCCAAGGCAGGGTATGAGGCCCCCTGCAAATGAGAAGAAAAACTTAGACCATACAATTTGATCTCGATCAATAGGAAGAAGACCAAGGATCCAAAAACGGCGACCTTCAAGGCTAATTGATGGAAAAACAAATCGGGTTGTGAAAGTTGAAAAGATGAGACCTACGACAGCTAAGTTGAGATGCCCAATAAGGGATGCGTAGACATGCGAGTAGTTAAATGAGCGGAGGTTATAGAAATAAAGGCCCAAAAGACCAAAAAAGATTATGAATTGAGACCATTGAGTGACGTCGCGTCGGAAAATTTGGAGGTCTTTCACAAGCAGCAGGCGAATAGGATTTCCAACGTGTGATCCGCCACGTGTGAGTAGTTCATCAAGCCAGAAGAGTTGTCTGCGCTTCCTGATTGGTACTTCTGCCTGCAGGTTGCTGTAGCCTTTACGGTAGGTCCAGCGTGCAACCCAACTGGCTATAAGACTGAGAAGAAGTGCATTGGCGAGAATCAGCCCCAAGAACTTCAATGCTTCACGAGTGCTTTGATTAGTCAAGTCGGGGGATTCTCCGCGTAGTGCCGCATCGAGAAGACCGGAGGCAAGCCACCAACTCGGTAGAAATACCTGCTCGGTCATGGCAAGGCGAGACAGCGTTTCCTCAAACCAAGCAGTTGTGAGCAACTGGCTTTTTGTGGAACTAAAAGTTGACCATGAGATCCAAAAGATTCCTACGGCGACTAAAGCAAATGATATTGATAAAGCGTGAAGTCGTAGTCGAGGTAGTCCGGCAACGACCAGCATGCACAATATGCTGCCGATAGACGCTGGAATAACAACAAAAGTAACGATAAACGGTACAATCATTACGAAAAAGCTCCAAGGTGCGTCCCGCACTATGCCGTACGCAATGAGCATCGGGCTACCAAGAAGAATGAAGCCCCAACTCGAGAACCAGAGTGCCTCTGTAAATTTGTGTGCATGGATTGTCTCAGCACGTAGAGGGCATGTTAGGAGAAAAGACGACTCACCTGACC
>NZ_JBDOPO010000089.1:0-6675 GCF_039830215.1 Rubritalea sp.
ATCGAGCAATACAACATCGAGCAAATCGCAGAAAAATAGGTCAGGTCGACTGACAGGGCCAAAATGAGTCATTATGACCCAACAATTTGGCGCACATAGGACAAATTGTAACAAATAGCAACTATGCAGCAATGGTTACGCACCGTGAATAAAACACACAACTCGCTCTATATTAGATGAAATAGATGAAATGTGAATAATTGGCACACAAGATGCAATTATGAAAGATGAACTAAAAACCAATTATGAGAACATTTTCACCATTCACAACACGCAGCCTCTTCAGCGAACTAAACAATTTCTTAGAGGAGTGCCCGAAACGAGAAGCACACCAACTCTATACCACCGACAGTGGCTGGGTCGTGCGGATCGACTTACCTGGGTTTGAAAAATCCGATCTAGCACTGTATTTCGAAGAAAGCGCGCTTCACCTCATCGCAGAAAAACCGGAAGGCTCAGAACAGACAAGACCGGCAACACATCACAAGTTCGCACTCGGCAATGAGGTGAACAGCCTCTCTATCACCGCAAAGCTAGAGAATGGTGTCCTAGAAGTCACCCTACCACGTAAGGAAGAAGTCGCAGCTAACAAGAACATCACCATTCAATAAACAACTTTACCACAAGACCATTATGACAGAATTCACAAACACAACAGACACGGAAAACATCACAGCACGACCTTCCTACACATCCGCATCCACTAAAACTGGTGTGATCGTCACAGTCGACCTCCCAGGAGTGGCGAAGCTGGGCGTCACGATCACCAGTGAAAAACAACAGCTTAAGATTCAGGCGTTACGCTCAGACTCTACTGCTGAAGGCTGGAACCTCGTTAACAACAGTTCTCGCCCCACTCACTACAAACTAGTGCTAAATATTCATCCAGACCTAGATCTCAACAAAACCTCAGCACGCGTCGAAAATGGAGTACTCAACCTCCAGATCAGACGACGCGATGAGAGCCTGCCACGGCAAATCGAGATAGACCAATAATCACCACGGCGCAAAAAAGCGCATCAAACCATTTTCATTGTGTAGGTAGAGTAGTCTCCCACATCCTCGAGTGAGGGTGTGGGAGCATTCACTTTTAGTTCACCTAGTCGTTTACACTTCACAAATGAGACTCAAGGCCATACACCCTTCGGCAGGCCCATTTGACAAAGCAGTAAACTCCTCCACAACAGGTTGTTTGCGGCACATGCCAACTCATCACCATCACTCTTTAAACAGCTCAGATCCTATGGAACCCGTAGAAGAATTCACCAAAGTAGAATCGATTTTCGTCCGCAAGCGCAACGCCTTGATGGTGCGTGGTCAGTTCACGCCAATATTTACCGACTATTATATCCATCTCATGGAGAACAAGCTGCGCCATAAGGAACAGCTCGATACAATCATCAAGGACAAACTAGCCTTCCTCACACTCCACCTCGTGGCACGCCCATGGGCTGAAACCATCGCTTGGACCGTCAGTTTGCGTGCTCCACGTGTCAACTTTTTCGTCACAGGTAGTTCTGTTGAAGAAAGCATCACCGGCCACCTCTTCACTGAGAACGTGAAGGAGACTGATCGAAATATCCTCTACAGTCAGACCCTCGTCAAAGACGCTGAAGGCCGCAAGTCCACAGTGGAACTCGAAGACAACGACCCAGCTCATTGGATGGAAACCTACTACGCGCAAAGTGAGCAACGACCGGCACGCGCATTCCGTTTAGCCGATGAGAACTTCGTACTCATAGCTGCGCAGCCCGACTGCGACCTAGAATGGCTCGAGGCTCTCACCACTGACGATGTTGAAAAAATAATGGAGCAAGAGCAAACGAAAGTCCTCGAGACTCGTAAGTTCCGCTTCCATTGTGGTTGTGCTCCCGAGCGATTCCTTCCGGCACTTGGTCAATACAAAGACAACAAAGAAGAACTCTTCCAAGGGGACCCCGCAGTAGAAATCACCTGCCCACGCTGTGGCTCAAAGCATGTCATCACCCCCGACATGCTGTAGAAAAGTCATTGCCTTTTTTTACGGGGTAGGTTGTTAGGCTTTACGTTCATAGCCACCTAACAATCAAAAATCTTAAATCAAAAATTTCATGTCCGTTCACGACACATTCAACCAATACGTACTACCGACCTATGGTCGGTTCCCTCTTATCCCTGAGAAGGCCGAGGGCTCATGGCTCTGGGACGATCAAGGTAACAAGTTCCTCGACTTCTGCACCGGCATCGCCGTGTGCTCCATTGGCCACTGCCACCCGCGCCTCATCACAGCTATACAAGAACAAGCTGGCAAGTTGATGCATTGCTCCAACCTTTACGAAATTCCAAAGCAAGCGGAACTCGCCAAAATAATCGTCGAAGACTTCGTCAAAATCCCTGGTAAAATTTTCTTCTCGAACTCTGGCGCCGAAGCCAACGAGGGACTCATCAAGCTGGCTCGTAAGTTTGGCAATGCTAAACCGAGCACCGACGGCAGCCCTAGGCATGAAGTCATCACCTTCAGAAATTCATTCCACGGTAGGACCATGGCCACCCTTACAGCGACCGGCCAAGATTCGATTCAAGAAGGATTTGCCCCAATTCTTCCCGGTATCAACTATGCCCTCTATAACGACCTCGAGTCCGTCAGAGCCCAAATCACTAACAAGACTGCTGCGATCCTGCTAGAACCCATCCAAGGTGAAGGCGGAATATTCTCAGCTACAGCCGAGTTCCTCAATGGACTTGCTGAGCTTTGTAAAGAACACGATCTCCTACTGATGTTTGATGAAGTCCAAGCTGGCTTCGGAAGGCTCGGTAATGATATGGCGTGGAGAGCAATCGCTCCCGACGTGCAGCCAGATGCCCTTTCGTGGGCTAAGGGACTAGGCGGCGGGTTCCCAATCGGAGCCTTCTGGGTCAACGATAAGGATATTGATGATGGTATCACACTGAGCAGCCAACTCGGACCAAGAACCCACGGTTCAACCTACGGTGGAAGCCCGCTTGCCTGTGCCGCAGCCCTTGCCGTACTCGCTGAAATCAAAGAGGCTAAGCTGAACGATAACGTCATCGCTAGAGAGCAGCAAATCAGAGCTGCTCTCTCCGAATGGAACCACCCAGCAATCCTGGAGCTCAGAGGTAAAGGCCTGATGCTCGGCTTTGCTCTGAATGCATCTGCCATAAAGACAAGCCAAGGTGTCACCCCAGCGCTGGCTTTGGTTCTTAAACTCACCGAGAAAGGCATGCTCACAGTTCCAGCAGGCGCTGAGACTCTCAGGTGGCTACCAGCTCTTAATGTGAGCGAACAAGACGTCGCGTTCGCATTGACACTCCTCAAAGAAGCGCTCGATGAATTAACGGCATGATTCAAATCACACTAGGCCATTTCTTTCTACTCTCTTTAAATGCTCCTATTTTTAGGTACTTAGCTTCAAACTAAAAGTACACATATAAGGTCAAAAGACGGCTCAGAAACTGACAAAATCAGCACTCGACCCATCGATCTGAACTGATTCAGTGCCCAATTTCATACAAACTCCTCTTGGTTGAAGGCTTGCTAGAATTACAAGAGTACGTCGGTCGTCCATAGACCTCCTCATGGGAGAGAGGCCTATACGAGAACTTCAATGGAATCATTCGGTAATACTTCCCCATACCAACAGACCTCGAAAAGGTCTCGATAGAAAAGTACCAAAATTCATTTTCATCCACAAGTAACTAGGTCCGCACACTTACATGTTGAAGCCGTGCCTTGTAGGATAGAGAACCTTCAGGTTTAAGCCCGAACGGCGCAGCTGCTGCCACGCTGTGCCATGCAAACTTATGGCTCGCAGACAATCTCAGTTGCCTGCTCTGCTTTGTGATACTTAATGTTGGAATCCTTTTTGTCTACCCGATCAATGCGATCCCTCACAGTCGGGCATTTTCGATTTTTTGGTAAAAATCAATCTCGACTGTCTGTTTTCCGATCTCGGCACACAATTGGGGTTGCTCACTTTAGTATTGCTCTTCCGGAGACTTCTGCCAGTCAGAGCTGAGTAACTCAGGCTCCCTTTCCATCATTGCCTGCTTCCAATCTGAAACGTGCACAGGGTGGATTTCAGACTCTCTGACGATCTGTTGAAATGGTCCTTTCTCACTGGAGCACTCCCAGAGCCGCTGGTGCCTTGGACTCGGGTTCATGTCGTTTTATGGTTTGCTTTCATTTTATTATTTTAAAGTTCGAGGCTTTCACCGCTCCCCACCATCAAAATTATAGCTTAAATACCTATCCGAATTTTGAGGTCTAGCTCTCCCCACGGCCATGATTGAACAAAATATAATTCTACCCACAAAAAAAGCGCCTAGCACAACTGAGGTGCCAGACGCTTCTAGTTTTGAAATTAAATACTTGCTATTAGCTGAGTTCCGCCACGACTGCTTCCAGTGATGCCACATCATCGATCGAGTAGACCTTCACATTCTTATCAATGCGCCCCATCAGACCAGCAAGTACTTTGCCGGGTCCCAACTCGATGAATGTTGTGTTACCTGCCGCAATAGCAGCCTGCATGCTTTCAGTCCAACGCACAGATCCAGTCACCTGCTTCTCAAGAGTCTCGCGGATCTCTGCTGTGTCTGCAACCGCAGTTGCGTTGTAGTTAGAATACACCGGAACGGATGGCATGGAAATATCAGCACTAGCGAGAACTGGGGCAAGCTTGTCTTGAGCTGATTGCATGAGGCGTGAATGGTAAGCACCAGCAACCTTAAGCTTCTTAGCCATGCGAATACCGCGCTCCTTGGCGCCAGCCACAGCCTTGTCGACTCCATCGACTGAACCGGAAACCACGATCTGTCCAATGGCATTGAAGTTTGCTACATCCACATCGCTATCTGCTGCGAGAGTCTTTACAGCCTCTTCATCACCACCGATCATTGCAGCCATTGCTCCTTCAGTGCTAGTGCAGGCTTCTTCCATGAAAGCGCCACGCTGTTCGACGATCTTTAGACCATCTTCAAACGAAAATGTATTCGCAGCTGCATGTGCGGTAAACTCACCCAGTGACAGTCCAGCTGCAGTCACAATCTCTAGCTCTGGAAGTTTCTCCTTCAGCACCTCGAGACAAGCCAAACCATGGAGGTACAATGCAGGTTGGCAATTGCCCGTACGCATGAGTTCTTCAGCTGGCCCCTCAAACATCACTGAACTCAATGTACGACCGAGTGCTGCATCAGCCTTATCAAAAAGTGCTTTTGCACTAGGAAATGCCTCAATGAGATCTTTACCCATGCCCACTTTCTGAGCGCCTTGTCCTGAAAAGAGTACTACTACCTTGTTAGCCATAAACAGTCTCTAACCTCCAGTTCTCGACTAATCAACCCTCAATACGAGACGCTAAAAAATTCTCGCTAGCTATCTACTGCCCGTATAATTTTTTCACACGATACGACAAAAACTTAAGAGCTAAGCGAAGTGGCCGGCTTTATTGGACAGGTTGCCAAAGAGAGTTAGACATCCTCTTGTTGTTGACTCTGCTCAAAGTATTACTCTAGTGGCCTCATGCGGAGGACTTGATGTTTCCGGCCGTGGATTCAAACCGGATGTGCCTGATTCGATTGAAAGACGGCTCAGATGCTGATTAGGATCTTTAAGAACTGGCATGAAGTCATCGCTAGTGAACTGGCTCCCTTGAACAGCATTAAATATTTTCGGCTTAAGCTGAATCGATAAGGCCTCCTCCAAACACTCATCACTAAAAGATCTATCAAAATTGCTGCTGAGTCTTCATATACACAGATAACGAACACTCCAATCTATCACTGGCGGATGATCAACTTTTCCACTTCCTAACGGAATGTAAGTGATGTCCGCGCCCCAAAGAGGATTACATTGCTCAATTTAGAAACAACTCAGCAAGTAAAGATAAATCTTATGACCTTTGCCAGCATTGCTAAAGCCAGGTTTGGGTCGATCGTTTCTGTTCCTATGAGGCGCATCAATCGCCAAGCCATTCGACACGGAAAAGGTAGCCTCACTTCCCTAGCTCATTGTGGACGCGAGCCTGACCATACATTGGTTCTTACATTCAGATGCGAGCAATAAGCTTGCCTGAAATGTTCATTTTCAGAAAAAAAGAATCCATCTAAACCTTAAGGATGAGTCATTTATGACTTATATTCACAATTCAACCCTTACTTATTCAACTCGTCCTCTAGCAGCTCGACACCGCAGATCTCTCAGCTATCTGAAAACAATCCACCTCCGCTTGAAATTGGCCATTCAACCTAAAGAGGCGGTCTTCTTTGCATTGATGCAGAAATTTCTCTCCAATCATGGCTTTACTCGACTCGAAGATCGCTCCTTCCTTACTATAATTTTTTCCAGTCGGTTACCTAACTGAGGAGAACCTTATACTTGCTCACTATCTCATGGATCGGCACCTGCTCAAGCTGCGCCTCGATAGCTACTTAGCTTTTAAAGCCCGTACTAAATCTACGACTTCTTTTCATTGGTTGTTCATCCTGTGCTGGCTTGGCAAGATGTTCAAATTTTCCAGACCCACTCAATTTTTCACCATGCTTGCGAGTAGCTCAGGCAGTAACATCAGAGAGGAAATGAGGATGCAGCTAGCACCAACTACTGACACGATTCCCGGACCAAACGACTGCGCAATGACAAAGGCTAGATAAGCCGAAATCAACCCGCGGACGCCG
>NZ_JBDOPO010000126.1:0-6673 GCF_039830215.1 Rubritalea sp.
CCCTAACGCCTTCAATTCTCCTATTCCATGAAAACACAAATTCCCGCCCCTACAGTTATGATCACCCCCTCACATAAGAAGGCGAACCTAAAACCATCCTCTAACGAAGCACATTAGGAGCGATTTCTGCACTGTAGGCAAAGGTTACACTAGACTATTGCCCCCTCTGGCGGCGGAAAGAGCGACAACCAGACCTAGGTATTGTGATCATCGGCAATGAGCTCTGCGGCTATGGAGCTTCGGGCTGTAACGGTGGTTGTTTACTGACCCTTGCGACACAGTACCTTTCTATCAAAAAAATTACGTTGCGTAGAAGCCAATTCGAACGCTCCATCGCAGTTGTCGCTTCCGACATGGGTATCACCGAACTCGTTCCAGCGCTTCTCAAAGAAACCAGAATCAGTCACGGGTCCACAGTCTGCGGCTCTGGGATTTCCGTACACTATTTCCACACCACTAGTGACATTCGTATCATGCTGACCAATGCTGGTGACACCCTCGCCTATGGCTCAAAAATGACAACTAGCTTCTTTCAGGCCAGCTAGTACAAAGACCAAGTAGAAAACACCATCATTCGTTTCTATCCTATACTCAAATACTTCAAAGCAGAACAAGCCTAGAATAATGTTTCAGATCGCTCGTTCACAGGATTCCCCTACTGTTGTAACCTCAATGACCACCCAAATATTCACTCCGGATTCGCCTCCTAAGGGAATAGGCTAACACAGGCCTCGCTCGTGGGAAAATACTCACTACACTTTGCCTCGATGCCGACGATGAATGGAGTCATTGTGAATTCGCTGGTGGCCCGTGTAACATATTCTCACCAGAGTCAATCCGCTGAATGTACTCGATGAAGGTTCGTGATGCCATCCGACGCAAAGAAGCAGGCGTAGATCTTGTTATGAAAGCTAGCGCCTACGAATCCATCATTGCAGGCTACGCCCAAGCTGCTGCCAAAGCCGATAAATAATTCGCAAAGCAATCAGATCGAGCTGATAGCTGCACATCAGATGAACCACTCCTTTTTTTGGGGGGCCTTCTCTAGTAGCTAGAATATAAACATTGCACTAGTAACAACAAACCCCTGAATCCATGCGGAATCTAGGGGTGAAATGGAGCCGAATATCAGACTCGAACTGATGACCTGATGATTACAAATCAACTGCTCTACCAACTGAGCTAATTCGGCTTCTTTTTAAACCTTGCGGTCTATTCATTTATGTTGTGTTTCTACTTAGTCTCCTCTTCCGCCTTGGTGAGGGAAAGGATGGAGCCGAATATCAGACTCGAACTGATGACCTGATGATTACAAATCAACTGCTCTACCAACTGAGCTAATTCGGCTTGTGACCCTGTCGCTTGCTGCCGTATGGCTGCGGGCGAATTATGTTTAAAAAACGATTCGGCGCAAGCTCTTTTTTAGTGAAATTTCGCTTTTTTTTGAGCCTCAGAACATGCAACGCCTAAAGAGTCATAATACCACTCTATACTCGTGGCTAACTCGCTTAAGATGAAAACTAGTAGATAAATCACCTATTATTTTTTAGATTTGAAGGGACTTTAAGAACAAAGCAGGCTCCTTTGTCAATTTTCTCATAGACTAGGTCCCCCTTCATCGCACGCGCTAGTCTGCGACAGAGCGCCAAACCTAATCCAACTCCTGGTTTGGTGCTAGCTGCCTGTTCGGAGGTTTTATGGAAGGGCTTAAATAGTCGCCCCCGTTGGCCCCGACAGACCCCCTGGCCCTGATCACACACAGCGATTCTTAGATTATGTTTATGAAATTCAGCAGTCACACTGATCACTTTTCCTCCATCGCAGGCATACTTTGCGGCGTTATCAACAAGGTTGAAAAGGATTTGTTCCACAGTGGTTGTGTTGACCAGTATTCTTCTGGCTGCATCAAATTCAGACATCTGCACTTGCAACTTCATACCAGCCCCGAGCGCACGATTTTCTAATCTATCAGTGGATCGTTCTATCAAGTCCCTCAAACTGAGTTCCTCAGATTTTTTGGACGCCACGCCCCCACGTTCGATCTGCGAATAGGATAACACGTTCTCAACTAGGTGAGTGAGCCTCTCCGATTCAGTCCTTAAAGTTTCGAGGTATTTCTGCTGGGTTATGGGTTCTTTAACTAAGCCAGAGCTAAGCATATCACTGTAGAGGCGAAATGTGGTGAGAGGTGTGCGTAGTTCGTGAGTGACTGAGGATACAAACGCGGCTCTCCTCTCACTCATTTTTATCACTCCACGCAACATGAAAAAACCGGCAACGAGGGCAAAGCCAACTCCCAACCAAGCAAAACCGATCGGTCCATCAACTACATCGCGAGCACTCACATCGACTGAGCTGTAGGAGTGTTGCTGGGGAATCAAAATAAAGGGTAGCTTGAGCATCACATTTTCAGTAGTGCTTCCATCTATTTTGTCCAAGTAAGGCTCGAGATTGGCTGTTGGAAAGAGGTCTGAAACTTCGTCTAATAGCTGTTTTACGATCTCCTGCTTTTTCAGCCATATCCCTTGCAGCATTTCTCTCCCCATGACCCTCACTCGGCGCACGAGAACAAGCTCATCCTCGATCCAAACTGGGGCAAATGCTGTCATTTCGGGAGTGAACACCTGTCTGTCCGCGTTGCTCTCGCTCTGGGACTGGAGTGGATTCGCATTCCACTGACTGTAATTTACAACATTTCCAGCTAACCGCTCCACAGATTTTTGCCGCTTACTCTTTTCCACTTTAGAGATTTTTTGTTGCACCTCCGGAGCATTTTTATACTGCACAACTTTGCTATTTTTTTGCTTCGTTGGAGCCTGCTTATTTAAATAATCTAGTGAGAAATTGTTGTCATCCTTTTGCACTAAAACTTGTGCTTGGTCTCCCCCCTCAACATCTAGGGCTTTGGGAAATGGAAGAACGAGGCAAGTCATGCATACCAAGTCTAAATTGGACTCGAACTCCCCCTTTTTATCTCCAGCAGGCGCTCGCAAAAGCTCGTTGAGTCTTTCTAACTTTTTAGAATATTTATGGTTGGCCGCAAGGCTCACACGGTGCCCTACTAGATAGGTTTCCTCATAGACTTGGGGGCTCAGGACTTCAGGTTGTTTTTGTCCTAGATCAACACTCCAGTATATATTAATGTATGCTGGTGCTTTCGCATAAATACTTGCCACGGGCACAAAATCAATCGCCTGACTTTGTACCTTATCTCTGTAGTCTTTAGTAAACAACTCTTCAGCAGGGCGAGCGTCTTCCGTGCCAACAATAGACGTAGCTAAGGTATCCAGTCGCCACATCGCCAAACGCACTCTTTCTTCCAGATACGCATCCGCTCCTTGTCGAACAGTGTCATTACTCTGCTCAACAAATCGTAAGGTCACGACAGACATCGCCAACAGCACCACTGCCGAACAGGCTGAGGCCACTAACCAAATAAGCCATGTTCTATTACCCATCATCGTCGTTTCTAATCAATTCTATACCCTTGGCCTCGCACCGTCTGCACCACAGTTTGATCCACGTCTCCTAACTTTCCTCGGAGATGGGCGACATGCATATCTATGGTTCTGGTGGTTACCCCTTTCGGGTCGAGTTCCCAAACCTGCCTCAAAATTTCTTCTCTAGCAATGGCTCGGCCTTTATTCGCCACCAAGTAAGCCATCAGACTAGCCTCTCGTTCTGAAAGTTCATGTAGAGCTCCAGTGCTCTCTATTTTCACTTCACGCCTATCAAAATCCACCTCACCATGGCAGTAGCTATATTTTTCAATGATTACTGCCCGCTCGGTCGACCTCCTCAAAACTGCATCCACTCGCGCTAGAAGCTCACGCAAGCTGAATGGTTTTACCACGTAGTCGTCAGCGCCCATCGTGAGCCCCTTGACCCGATCGGTTTCTTCACCACGCGCAGAAAGTATAATCACCGGCTGACCAAGACGCTTTTTTTTCAATGCATCCAAAACCTCAAAACCGCTGTGGTAGGGCATTACTAAATCAAGCAATAGCAGTTGATACTGGCGCTCAAGGGCATACTGCATAGCTTGGCGACCGTCTTTTGCTGCTATCACTTGGTAACCAGAAAGAGTCAGGGCATCGACCACTCCCTGGCGCACAGCATTATCATCTTCAGCTACGAGTATTGTTGGAATCATATCTACTTTCTAATGTAGGGCACGCCACAGCTTGCTGTGTAAATTACATGTAAATATCAGCGGGTCACCAAAGGCGGAAACACTTCACTCAGATAGTTCTAGCCGAATCTGCAGATCCCATCAACAGCACAAATCACGAGATCACTAGTAATTCGCTAAGAATGGTCACGATTTATCCTAATCCTAATTTCACGAGATTTGTATCCTTACATTTTGAAAAAATAAAGAAAACCTAAAACAACCGTGGACACTACAGATGCCACGCTAAACTGTTGCTCAGAGATATAGTCACACAAAGCCTCACCCACGCAGACTATGCCAATTCCGATACTCACGAAATAAGCACTAGTTCTGATTTCATGCTGATTACTCCATTTCAGTCAAATGAACGTAATACCGAAGAAAAGTGCTGGAATAACAGCTCCAGTGAGGATTCTTTATTGAGCCTGAGGCTTAAACTGCGTACTTTAACTCTAATGCTAGCTATAAAAAGGTAAGAACTGATAGTGTGATAGTCGCCAAAAAGGAATCTTAACCACACCTGCTTGCACGAACAATCTCCACCCTAACACCATTTATTATTTATGAATAAACCACTCGTCGATTTACTATCCAAGGGTTGGTCGCTCTTGTTCCTTCGAGGACTAGCTGCTCTGATTTTCGCTATCCTCGCCTTTACTGTGCCAGGAACAACAATAGCTTTCCTCATTACTTATTGGGCCATCTATATTCTATTGGATGGCGTGTTCTCGCTCGCTGGATCTTTGACGGGTGGCTCACCTGCACCTCGCTGGTGGATGAGCCTATCGGGACTTCTTAGCGTGCTTGCAGCATTTTTCTGCATATCTAATCCATCCATTGCAGCGGCCACCTTCATCCTCATACTTGGCTGGATGTGTATTTGCAAAGGAGCAGTCGAATTCATTGGCGGCCTCACGGCCAAAAGTGGCTGGTTCATTATCGCTGGCATTCTTTCTCTCTTCTTCGGAGCTTGGTGCCTCAGTGATCCTCTAACAGTAGCAAAAATAATAGTTAAGCTCGTTGCCGCATTCTCATTTATCGCAGGCTCTGTATTCGTAGTACTCTCACTCAAACTACGCAACCACAGTAAGAGCCTACCAAAAACAATCGACGTCTAAGTGGACATTCCAACGATCAACAAAAAAGGCGCCCCTCTCAGAGTGGAGGCTTTTCATATACTTAGTTACTCACTGCTGAAACCTGAGAGCACAAATTCTACAAGCTCTCTGAAATCTTTCTCACGGTCTAAAGTTGGGGTCTTACCAGCCATTTTGTTAGCTAGTGCTGCGAATGATTGATAATGCAGAGCTGCACCGATACAAAAGAGCAAGCGTTGGAGGATCTCCTCTTGGCTAAGATGACCAGCTTTGATCGATATAATCAGAACGTATTTCTGAAATACTTCACCGAACAATACCAACACAGAATTCGGCACACTATAGTCACGCTCAATAAGGTAGCGCGCTGCTAGACGCGCCAAAATATCCGCGTTACTACCATGCTCATCTGGAAACATCACTGGACGAATGTAGCTTTCTAAAATCTGCTTCAATGTTACCTCTTCCTCTCCACCAGCCTCACTGACAACCCCCTCTAGCAAGTCGACTCTGTGCTGGTTCGCAGGGTTGAGAACTTTTTTAACCACCTCTTGAATCAAGCCGTCCTTACTACCAAAGTGATAGCTCACGGAGGCTAGATTGACTCCAGCTTCATTGGTTACATCACGAACTGAAACGTCTTCAAAACCTCTTTCGCTGAAAAGTTTCCATGCCGATGCTAGTATTTGATCTCTGGTGCTCATGTTTAGTTAGAAGATTAGCCTGGCCTCTCTAATTTGCAACATCTTAAACAAACGCTTAACAAGCAAACACAAGCAGTATCAACGACTGGCTCAATTACCTCTATTTGTCTAGCGAAGCTCAGCCAAACTTGTATTTGAGTGACAATGCTCAACTGGGAATATTCTAGCGAATAACTGAGTCCAACCTGACGGCTTTAGATGAAGTTGAAGCTGTTCGAGCGTGTGCTTTATTGTATGATCTTGAGGGTAACTACGGTTCTTAGGGAGCATCGCAGCAAAAAGGCGTAGCAAGCATGTCAGGCTTTTTGAGCTCCCTTGGCTGACTCTTTTTCGAACCCGTCGTGGAGCTTCAACTTCTTAGCTCTGCTTGTTTTTAAGATCTGAAAGCCAGCCAAGAATCAATCCAGCATAATGTCGCTATTATAGGGCTTGCTAGCGTGAGAAAAAGTGTTTCGGTCAGCTACCAACATTAATGAATAAGCAATGTCTCGCAAACATCATTGGCGTACTATTTAGGGCGTAAGTTGCGCGAAGAACAGGCTTACGAGCTGACTTCATGCTGTAAATGCTCGAGCTTGTTTATCTATGGCATGTTTGCAAGCGAGCTTACTAATAGGTGTGAAGGAATGAGCTTGCTGAACTGAGTGAGCTCAGGCATTTTGTCTTTGATTGGTTTATAGGTAATCAGGCCGATCCTG
>NZ_JBDOPO010000001.1:0-1611 GCF_039830215.1 Rubritalea sp.
AAGCGAAGAGTGAGGAAGTGTCGCGGATGATTTCTGTAATGTTTTCCAGTCCAATATTGAATTGCTCAGTCTTATTCACTGCTGGTTGAGTAGCGGTGCAAAGGACAGTGGTGGTGTGGTAATGGCTGGAAAGCTGTTCCAGTGCACGCAAGCAGGGATTGAGGTATTGGACGGGTAAAGCTTGGGCCTCATCAAGAATGACGACTGAGTTGGCCATGTTGTGGAGCTTCCGATTGCGCGAAGTCTTGGCCGCAAAGAGTGATTCGTAAAACTGCACAGCTGTGGTGACCACTATGGGCGCGTCCCAGTTTTCAGAGGCAAGACGAGAGCGAGTGGTCTCTTTCTCAGGCAATAAATTGCTGTGATGCTCGAGCACTATGTCATCCCCGAGTTCAGCAAGTAGATCAGAGAAAACTCCAGCGTTCTGCTCAATAATAGAGGTGAACGGGATCACATAGATGATGCGCGTGTGGCCGTGTTTGATGGCGTGCTTGAGAGCAAAGAGTAAGGAGGATAGTGTCTTTCCTCCACCAGTGGGAACGGTGAGTGAAAATATACCTGCGGGCTCATCCGCTGCGGAAAGGCAGTCTTTGACGACGTTGGCCCTTGCTTGGTTCACCTCACCGACAGGCGTGCCGAAGGAAGATATTTTAGCTTCCAAAAGATGAAGAGCGTCTTCAAGTACATGGCTTTTGGTTTGCGGCCGAAACTCACTCTGACTTTCGTTCATAAATGCTTCCGTAGCGAGGAAGTCTGCATCCACAAGGCATGAGAAAAGCATGCGTTGGAAGAAGGCTAAAGTGAAGGCGGAACTGCTAGGGGTTACAAACGATGGTGGTTCAGGAATTAGCTGGTCAGTGATCTCAGATGGAGTCGCATCTACGGATGCTATCGTCTTAGATAGCCGCTTGATTAGGCTTGCTTTAGATTCATGACGAGCATCTAGTAAGCCTGCGTGATGTCCAGCGATGGCCGTGGCGAGGCAGTGTCCCAGTGGGTGTTTTGACGCAGCTAGTTTTGCTCCAGCGGTGGTGTGATCAATCTTCTCTAAAAATTCATCGTAGTGAATGTCGCTTGCTCTTGCTAGGTAGTTTTGGAAATCTTCAGAAAACTTCCCCAAATCATGCCAGAGCCCAGCTAGGTAGCCCCAGTGGTGGAATGCTTCATGATCGGGCTGATTTTGAGGGAGCATCTCAGTCGCAAATTTCCCAGCTAGTGAGGCTACTTTATTTAGATGGCCATGCTGCGGAGCTAGGTTTACGCAATGAGGACAGATTCTGTTTGTTAAGCTAGAGCAAGATTGTGATGAATTATTTGAATCAACTTCACCAAAAGGAGTGAAGAGAGGTTCCCAAGTGTTTTTTGGGGTGGTAGAGTGATCTGTGAGCTCTTTTGTATGAGCGTAGAAATGTGGAGGCATTTGGGAGCTGAAGTAATAATGAATGTTAGGGGATCCCCGCTAAGGTGTGGTAGCATCAGCAGAGCGTGTGGACCGATTCTTATCGGTGTTGGATTGGTCTAGATTTATGTGAGGTAGTTTTTTATTTAAACGATGTGGTTATGGTGTGAACCAGAGTCGTTAACCCGTACAAATAACACACTAGAGATTGG
>NZ_JBDOPO010000264.1:0-6581 GCF_039830215.1 Rubritalea sp.
ACCCTTTGCCCCAGAGACCTTACGCTTTTCGAGGAAAGCTCGGAATGGAGCGATACCTGTTCCAGGACCAACCATGATCACAGGTGTGTTACCATCAGTCGGTAGTCGGAATGCATTGTTTGAGTGAAGGAAAACTCTTGGGTTGGTCTTGTTAGCGCGATCCGAAAGAAACGTGGAGCATACTCCCCCACGGCTACGGTACTTACTCTGGTAGCGAACAATACCGACTGTGAGATGAACCTCATCAGGGTGAGCATTCGGGCTAGAAGAGATCGAATACAACCTTGGCTGGAGCTTCTTCAGCGACCCGACAAATTCTTCAGCATCACTGAAGTCAGCTGGATGATCAGTGATCAAATCAACCACTTCACGACCATAACAGAAATCGTCATACGCAGCCTTGTCATCACCTTCTACAAGTGCGCGCAAAAATGGCGAACCACTGAGTTTTTGCCAATTCTGAATGAATGACTTATTCAAGTTACGAAGGTCGTAATTATGGATAAGCGCATCACGCAATGTGGCTTCTCCACCGCCTGGAATTGGAACTTCCTCGCCTGCTTTAAAATTCATGTTGCTTAGGATTTCATCGACCATTGCCTCATCATTGCATGGGTACACACCAAGCGCATCACCTACCTGGTACTCTAAGCCTGAGCCTTCAAGAGAAAACTCGATGTGATGAGTCTCGCGAGGACCATTCGCATTGAGATTTAAGTTCTTAAGGATCGGAGCTGGGAACGGGTTCTTTTTGTTGTAGCCATCTTCAGCGACATCGGCTGCAGCAACTGGAGCTGCAGACGCTCCGAGAGCATCCAGAACGCCATTTTTCCAAACTTCGTACGGCTCGTCGAAATCAACATCACAATCGACACGTGGGAAAATGCGTGTTGCGCCTAACTGTTCAAAGCGTTCGTCAAATTCGATTCCACACTTACAGAAGTCTGGGTACTCAGTGTCACCTAACGCGAGGATAGAGAAATTGACACCTTCAAGACTAGGAGCAGCGTCACTGAGGATCCATTCATGGAAATCCGCTGCATTATCTGGAGGTTCACCGTCACCGTAGGTGGAGGTAATAATAAGAACGTTCTGCTCTGTTGGGAGTTTCTCCTTTTCGTAGGATCCTAGATCAACAAGCACGGGCTTGAAGTTCATCTTCGCCATCGCTTTCGATAGCTTTTTACCTAATGCTTCTGAATTGCCCGTTTGAGAGCCAATAAGAATCGTGACCGGCACTGTAGGCGCGGAATTCTGACCATTTAGGCCACGTCCACTGGTGAGGTCATTGATGAAATTGGACACCAAACCATTGAGCCACTGGCGTTGATCGGCAGTGAAAGGAGCATCATCAGGAATGTAATTCTGCTGTGACATAATAAAAAATTAGCCTAGGGATTAATTTCCCTACTAGCTGAGCCAGTAAAATGCTTCAAACAACCACGCCATGCAAGCATTGATGGTGGCAGTATCGCATTATTTTCACCGATTCCGTGAACCCTAGCACGAATTAGCGCTCACGACGAGGTCGAGTGCCTAAAATGAGTCGCAATCCGAAAATCGGGATCACTGAAAGGCCCAATGCTACGAGCCCAATTTTCCAGCCCGGGTAGACACGAGCTTTGCTTGAGATAAGCCCCGCAAGAGCTTCGCTCACCACTTGGGACTTTCGCACGTAGAATAATTCGCTTCCAGGTATCTTGTTTTTATCCTCACCGCGCATCGCCGTCTTACCGAACTCGGTATGCACCGGTCCTGGGCAAAGCGCCATGACATTGATATCATGATCCTTCAGCTCCATCCTCAGAGCCTCAGACAGACTAGTCACGTATGCCTTACTCGCAGCATACACGGCAAAGTCGGGAATAGGAATAATGCTAGCCAATGAGCTCACATTAATAATGTCGCCAGCACCACTCTCACACATTGCTGGCAGTAGCGCATGCGTCAGGTGAGTTAGCGCGTTGACATTGAGCTCCAGCATCTGCTCTAGCTTTGGCCAATCGGCTTTAGAAAACTCACCAAAGTCGCCCATACCCGCATTGTTAATTAACAAATCAGGAAAAATACTGTGTTCATTTACTAACTTTACAAAAGTCGTGCGTGCATCGCGGTCTGTCAAATCTACCGCGCAGGGTAACACGTCTAAATGAGGATTCACCTCCTTGAGGTCATTCACTAGATCAAGCAAGCGCCCTTCCCTGCGTGCGATCAGAGTCATCTGGTCACAGCACGGTGCTAATTGACGAGCGAATTCTTCACCGAGCCCCGATGAGGCTCCGGTGATCATCACCGATCGGTAATTTTGGGGGGACGACATAGCGCGCTTTTTGAAATAATTAAGCAGTTGGCTGCTCTGCATTCTGATCCACTTCTACGATGCGGAGCGGGATGCGTGTGATGAGCTCGTCATCGATGCTGATATCGATAGAGTAGATTCCGTCTTCAGGGAATGAGAGTCCCTGAAGATTGAGGATCAAGTTCCGTGTCATGAATGGCACAGACTCAGGAAGTTCGATTGGCATATCCGCTTCAATTGGCATTTTATCGTCGAGTGAGTTGCCATCGGCATCGATGATGTTGACACTGAATTTACGCTGGCCTGTGTCTTCTGGAGTGATGCAGAGACGAAGTGCGAGACAGCACTGTGGGTGAACCACTGGCATCTGTGGCGCTGCGAGTGTGTCGAAGGTGCCGTTGATGACCATCTTGCCGTTGTAGTCAGCTGCGAAATCGCAGAGTGTTGCTATTTGGATATCCATAATATTCTTTCTTAAAAAATTGTTGAGTCCGCCCCTAAAAATGAAGCGAAATACCTATGCCAGATTCACAGAGCAGGTAAAGCTCCGACTTTGAGTAATTTGCACACTCGGAAGATCTCGCATGTTGAGCCTTCAAAGGAACCGCTACAACGAAGTCTCGCTAATGAACTTAAGTTTTTCCTCTTCAGCGTCATAGCTATGACGCCGAGATTCAGACATGTTTTCTTGCTGTAGCCCGACTGAACACAAACTAAAGGATCCGTCTCCCAGTTTTTCATAAATCAGAGAGTTTTCGCTGTATGGATCTTTTGCAGTAACATCAAATCCTAGATCAAGCTCTGCAAGAGATTGGGGGGTACTGGCCCTTTGCTAAATAGGCCTTCTCGAGTCGACAAGCCACAACCGCCATTCGTTGTTGAGCCACCCCCTTCAATAAGACCTCATATTGGTTCACGAATGCTGTCACTAAGGATTCGCCTGAAGATTCATACCATATGAATTCGGGCAATTCTTCACGAAGCTTACGCAAAACTGCGACGTGCGTCTCTTTCTCTGAAGCTGGAGTTAACACGTCGAGAGCGTAGGTGTGTGGGATGATCATATTACGAATCATGACACCCTCAGGTACCACATAGAGCAACGCAGTCTCGATCAATGCATCCACATCAATCCATGGTTCATCTTCTGCTACGTCGCCTATCGAATTAAATAATGTGTCTACAAACCCTTCAACACCCTTCCTCATTTTTGTCATCACTGTCACGTAGCCATGCTCACTAATCAGATTTGCTATCTGTTGATTATAAGCAAACTCAGCGGGCTGAAATCCCTTAAAGGATTTTGCTGTATTTCGACTTTTTATGTATCCCTCTATCAGATCGAGTTGTTCGCCACTCCAGGCATGCCTAGAGATTCCGAAACTCACTACATTTGAGACATTTACCTCTAATGAACAATTGATAAGAAAGGCTAACAATGAACTATCGCCTATCCCCACCTCAGATAGTTCTATACAATGCTGAAAATGCTGCCGCTGAATCTTCAAGGTGAATATGGAGTTTTGACCTAGTACTATAGAATTCACTAAAACCAACAAGATGTATTAGACTCCTCCGGTCCTCTTGCATCATGAAACCCTCTAGAGTCAATTCACGTGTGAGCGCCGCGCTAGTGGTGGGTCGACTTTCCAACGCATTAGCCACTCCCCTCGCATCTTTTGGCTAGAGGTTCTAATAAATTTAATATTGCGACAGCAGCTTCCTTCTCAGTCTCAAACTCAACACCCTAAATCCATTTCCGAATGTCTGGATCAATGCCGAAATACGATTCATCATTCTGACTATGTATGACTTCCCTAACGCTACTCAATCCAGGTTCATCAGACTCACTAACCCTCGTAAGATAACTCTGAATGAATGGATCATCAAAGAAGTCTAATTCGCGATCCACCGTGTAGAATCTACCCTCACGATCTAGCTCATACATCTCAGTAGCCCTAATCTCTAATTCCTCCCATTGATCCCAAGCATACCTATTATAGAAATAATGAGTTAGGCAAATAGCGTTCACTAGCAGCAGCAACAGAGCCGTCACTGATAGCATGAGTTTTCTGCTAAAAACTAGCCGAAGCACCCACAAGCTAGCTCTCTTTAAAAACGACACAAAAAGCATGGGTACTGTGTTAGCTTACTGTTTCAGACGTAGCGATTACAATTACTAGAGTAATTTCTGCGTCACCAGAAACCACCAAACTCCACACGCTAAATAGAACAGGGGCTATTCAGCTTACGCAACCTTATACAGATTTCCTTAGTCACTACTATCTTCGTATGGGACTAGAACCAATCAGGGCATTCATATTCACAACTATATAATATCCAGTATATCAGAATGAATAAACACCTGTAAATATTAAACTCGAGCGAGCCTAATAATTCTCAGGCTTCTGGTTATTATCGTAGTCAATCCGATCCGCTAGGTTTCTAGCCTTGATTCGGTTGTCACGCTTGGCTCTGCGCTCGGTGATCATTTGGCGCTTTTTCCGGCGCTTGTTGAGTTCTTCGATTTCATCCTCTAACTTGAGGTAACTTTCGTAGCGCTCGATCGGCAATTCACCAGATTCGACTGCAGCATTTATCGCACATCCTTTGTCAGACGCGTGCTTACAGTCGTGGAATTTACACTGGGATGCGATGGCATCGATATCGACAAAACTTTCGCGCAGCGTGTTCTCATCGGTCCACATCTGAACCTCACGGATCCCCGGGTTGTCGATCAGAATCCCGCCATCATCCAGCACTAAGAGCTCACGTGCCGTCGTGGTGTGTTTGCCTTTTCCTGTCAACTCATTGACCTCACTAGTCCACTGCCATTCGTCTCCTAACAGCTGATTCACGAGAGTGGATTTACCCACACCACTGGAACCAACGATTGTGATACTCACTCCTTTATTTAGGTACTTCTTGAGCACTTCGAGGCCTTCATTTTTAGCAGCGCTAGTGATGTAGACATCGGCATCCGCATTGAGTTCTTCGATCTCCTCTTTGGCTGAGGTATTTAAATCTTCAGGGAACAGGTCACTCTTGTTCACCAGAACCACAGCCTTTGCCCGACTGCGCTCGATGAGCATGAAGTAGCGCTCCATCCTCCGCGGGTTAAAATCTGATCCAGCGTCCGTCACCACCACTACCACGCTGACATTGGCTGCCATCACCTGCTCCTCACTGCTCTTACCTGGCAACTTGCGGGAGAAACACGTTTGGCGTGGGAGTCGGGCTCGGATCATGTGGTCTTCTTTATCACCACCCACTTCCACCTCCAGCGCCACCCAGTCACCTACAGCGGGCAACTCCGAATCGCTCTTGGCCTCATGGTAGACCTTTCCGCTCATCACGACCTCTAGCTCACGCGGGCCAGCGAGTAACGCTCCATAAGTAATCTTGTTGTCACGAACCAATCGCCCGGGCACCCAGCCTTTCTTAGCGTAGGGCTTAAATGCTGCAGCAAATTCTTCGTTCCATCCGATGTCCTCAAGTTCCATGTGCGTTGACCTTAGTCAGCCTTGGGCAAATTTCTACAGCTTTTTCGTGTTTTTTAAGCACGCCGGGAATGGACCTCTAGAGGCCGAGTTGCGCACGAACAGATGCACGCTGGATCTTACCTAAAGCTGAACGTGGAAACTCGGGGAGCGTGCGTGCCACCTCCAAGGTTTCGACACCACGGAAACCATTCAAATCGATACACTCAGAGCCTTCAATTACTGGGATAAGGCGTACTCCCCTACGCTCATCCGCAATTGTCAGCACAACTGCAGAGTTCCCAGCTTGTTCTTCGATTCTTTGCTCGATAGAACCTAAATCCACCAATTCACCGAGAACCTTAACCAACGAGTCAGCTCTACCGAGAACACGAACCCCTCCATCCTCGAGCTCCACTAAATCTTGAGTTGTGAACCAGCCATCAACCTTCGGGTCAACAAAGCAAAATTCCCCCGCTTGCTCGACCACGTACCCACTAAACCCAGCTGGACCACGCCATTCTAGCACGCCACTGGAAGCGACTCGGGTTTCCCAGCCGTCAAGAATACGCAAATAACCTTCATCTAAATCGCCGGTGGCAATCTGAGAGGCAGACTCGGTCATTCCATAACTACGCTGCACCGGCCACCCCAGCGCCTTCGCTTTCGTCAAATGAGCGTCACTTAAATTGCCGCCACCAACAACCACGTGCTTCACGCAGCTAGGAGCCACACAGCTGGACTCAATCAGATCAACCACTTGTGTCGGGACTAAAGAAACACACTCGCAGCTATTTTCATAC
>NZ_JBDOPO010000084.1:0-6527 GCF_039830215.1 Rubritalea sp.
GTTGTCGTTGATTTTCCCTCACGCACGCGCACCATTGATTCGACTAAGTAAATTCCGACTAGGTCAAACCCCTTAGCTTTGGATTCGTCCTCTAATACAAGGGCTACAGCGGGAGTTGAATATAGACAGGAGCTTGCAATACTTAACAATGTGAGTAAATATATACTATATCTTACCATGCCAGTTATTAGGTGGAATCTATTGAGATAGGCTACTTACCTGCGTCCCATATGCTGTTGTCATTAGGGGGGGAGGGGTCGTATCCACCACTAATGGTAGGAGGACTGTTAGTGATGATAATTGAACGGCTATCTCCACTTAAATCTGTAATAGTTGGAATCGCTGCCATTCCGTTTGGTAAATATGGGGTTATGTCACTCGCCTTAATTGCTGATACGATAGTGGTTGGGTTGTCAGCTAAAAATAATTTTTGAGCTTGATAGACTGCCTTCAAGTCCTCCCCAGCAGCTAAACCTTTTTGCCAGTTTTTATAGCTTTTAATTCCAATAGTTGACGTTGATATGAGTACAAGGATTATGCCAATAACTAAAGAAAGCTCGATCAATGTAATGCCATTTCTTTTGGTCGTATGAGGAAGATGCATAGGCCTATTGGAGTAGCGTTTTTGTGTGTTCAATAATTTCAAAATAGAGATCGGTTGACATGAATTGTCGAATTTCGAGGACGATATAGATAGTGATACATATCTTAACTAACCACCAAAACATGCTGTAAGTGAAACTTTTATTCTTATTAAAAATAAAGGCATTGTACCAATGCGAACCTTCTGCAATCTTTGTGGAAAACATATTACCTTGGTCAATGAGTTGCTGAATCAGTTTTTCAGCTCTCTTTTTGTTCTTTACAGTTAGTAGATAGTGATAGTTCTGAGTCTTTAACTCAGTTATGTTCACGCCTGAAGGCAAGGATTCAGGAAGGCGCACTACTCTGATATGGTGCTCATAAACGAGATTTTCGATGAGCCATCTGTCAAATTTTGTTTTAGTCATAGTGCCAGTAGTTTACATACTTTGCTGCATCATTTCAGGACCCATAAGGAAGATCGGCATAAATACAGAGAGAAATACAAAGGCAACCATACTCACAGCTCCGAGTAGAATAAAAAAGTTGAGGATATTGGTGAAGTCTTCCATATGCTGTTTGGAGTCTTCCTCATACATTTCAGTAAGCATGTCGAGTTGAACACCCATCGAAGCTGATTTTTCACCAATGGCCAACATGTGGACAACTTGGTCATCGACTGAGGTGTATTTGGTGAATGCTATAGCCAAGGGGACACCTGATTTCTCATATTTTTCAGCCGCGTTGAGCAGCTCATCGTGTAGAGGAGTTCCCTTGACAGATGTGGCTGAGGTACGTATCGCTTTGGCCATATTTATTCCGTTCGAATGAAGTAATTTAATCACCCCAAGGAAGGTTACTTGGCGTAAACCTTGAATTAATTTACCTAATAGTCGCCACTTTGACATAGCTAGAGTAACTATAATATGGCGAAGTTTAGCTGAAAGAATGAAAGCTAGTACAGTGGCTATTAGGATGGCAGCCATTGCTGGCCACCATAGGATAACCAGGTCACTTAAGATGAAGAAAATTTTTACCGGCCCTTGAGGTTCATAGTCACCGACAACAACCATAGCCTTAATTTTGGGCACAATTTTCACCTGACTGTAGATGAATGCAATGAATAGGAAGGGGAATACAAAACAAGGAATAAGGACGATTTTACGCACTTGTTTTTTAAAGTAAAAGTCAGTTTGAGCCCTAGCCGCTAGGTCTGTGAATGCTGAATCAAGTTTACCTGAATCCATACCAGCTTTCACGAGACCAAGAGTCATGTCATCGAAGCGCTTACATTTTTTGAAGGCCTCATAGACTGATACTCCAGCATGGATATCATTCCGAATACCATTGAGCGTGTCGGCCATGCCCTTGTCAGGGAGGCCATCGGCATAGTACTTTAAGGCATCAGCCGTGTTGATCTGAGCCTTAATCATAGACGCAATTCCCCGATAGAATTGAATCAGCTCCTTAGTTTTGAAGGTTTTGGGTTTATTTGAGCTAAAGAGTTTGATCTCCCTATTCATTCCCGTTTTAGGTTTGTCAGCTCCACTTGTAGTTGCTGCACCTTCGGATATCAGTTGTGATTGGGTATTATTCATCGGATGACATATCGATAACTTTACTTACTGCATTGATATCTGTTTTACCTGTTTCTAATAATTTGAGACCATTGCGCCTTAGGTTGGGAAGAACTCCTTCATTGGCTATTTTTACTTCAAGGTCGTAAGGGGAAATCTCACCTTTAGATAGTTGATCAGAAGTCTTCGGAGTGATGGGAATGATTTCTAAAATAGCGGTTCTTCCAGCGTAGCCAGAGTTGCGACATTCTTGGCAGCCTTCTAGGTTTGCTTCATAGAGCTTTTTCTTGGACCAACTATCATCAAGGTTGTAGGTTCTGCGGTCAAGTTCAGAAAGACCTTCGAGCTCAATTTTGCAGTAGGGACAGAGAATTTTGATCAATCTTTGAGCGCACGCAGCCTTGAGAGTTTGCGCTATTTTCCATCGTTCAATACCTAGTTGTTCGAACCGTTCAATAATCTGGGAGGCTCGTGCGGTGTGGACGGTAGTAAGTACTTTATGACCTGTTACGGCAGCCTCGATAGCTAATTCTGCAGATTCCATATCACGCACCTCACCCATAAGTATAATATCAGGGTCAGATCGCATAAAGGATGAGATCATCGGCTTGAATTCATCCGCATTTTTCAGGTCACAGTGGGTGATTCCTGGAACTTCATCCTCCACTGGGTTTTCTAGGGTAAGGATATTAACTTCAGGTCTGTTGAGTTCTCTAAGCATCGCATTGAGCGTCGTGGACTTACCTGAACCAGTGGGCCCTGACATAACAATGATTCCTGCTGGAATTTTCATTACCTTACGAATAGCAAAGAGAGTTTCTTCATCAAACGCTAATGAGCCTTTACCTAGTGTGACGTTGAGGTGGCCTTTGTCTAATAGGCGCATTGTAACGTGATAGCCACGATAGGTTCTGTGACGCTCGTAACGAATATCGATTGGGCGGTGGAAGTAACTAATGGTGAAACGCCCAGATATACCACAAGCTGTATTACGAATTTCTGTAGGAAGTTTCATGAGGTTCAGAATGAAAGCGTCAATTCTATCCTTGAGTTTCATTGGAAGTTCTCGTTTTTGGCCGAGATCTCCATCTACTCGAAATGAGTAGTAAAAAGATTCTTTTTCCACCTTAAAGTGAACATCTGAAGCGCGTTGTTTGACTGCATCCGCCATGATAGTCGCAGTCAGTGCAGCCATGGGTTCATCGTATCCAGTCGAGGTAACATCGAAATCTTTGGTGAATTCCTCGAAATCTTCGACATCGATCGACTCCAACTCAGATTTAGTAGGGCCTCCAGTAGTTGAGGAGGCCTCAATAGTTCGGCTAATTTCCGATTTAATTGTAACGATCTTGATTATTTCGTACTCTGGAAAGCGCGGAGAAAGGTATTCTTCAGCAGCAGGCATCCAAGGGTCAACTACTGCGATGAGTAGCGAATTATTGTAGATACACAAAGGTGTGAAGTTTCCTCTAGTAAGTGTGGATGCGTCACATTTTTCAAGTAAGGATCCCTCACAGAATTCTGCTACTTTAGGGAAGAAGGCTAGTCCGTTTAGTTTAGCAACTGCAGCCATAAACGTTGTCTTAGTGACTCGGTTCTGTACTTGATCGTGTGTTAGTTCAGCAAAGGCAGCATCGTGTTCAGCGAGGCTCTGCATGATTTGTTTGCTGATGAAATCGTTAAATTGGAGTCCGTCAAATTCAATCATCGGCCAAAATGTTTAGAGGTGAGAGATTTCCACGACTCATAATTCATTCGCACGCAAGTGATGTAAGGTGTAATGGATTGTGTATTAGTAATGTATGCGTGTAGAGCTTGCGCGAAAATAGTTGCAGTCACCGGATTGATCGAGCCGAGCCCTATGACATCTGCATCTTCATTGTAAAGAATAGGACATTTTAACGACCTCGCCAGATCGTAAATAGGTTGGTGCTTTTCATAGAAAGCACTTGGCGTCATCATTTTCGCAGCAAAAGGAGCAGGAGGCATGATTGGAGTAACGAGAGAAGCAAGCATTGTGCTCCAGCGCTCAATGCTCGCTTCGTATTGACTTTCGTTGTCAGCCTCGAGTGTTGCTAGCTTGAAAAGAGGCTCAGCAGGGAGGTTGTTGTTCCAGTCTTCGATACACTGTTCGGAAAGTGTAACCACTTCCTCCTGCGCTGCTATGTTGGCCTTTAAAAAGGCCGCAGCACTTTGTTGAAGGGAGTAGGTGTGCCATTCGGTGAGGTTTGCACTCTCCGCGCTTTGGTCTGACATTATTTCTGAGCTGTGTATGGTTCTTAGAGGATCTATCGGCGTACTCTGTACCGCTTATTTGAGTGATTTGAATTGGATTTCTGATCTAGTTGAAGGCCGGACTCCTTCTTAATATTGCTCCATGTACGCGTGAGGTTTGGTTTTTCAAGGTCGTAATTTGCTGGGTCGTCATAGAGAGTGTCTTTGTTGCGAATTTGGTGGATAGACTCTAAACGGTTGTGCGTGGTGTGATGTGAAGAATGATTCTCCGGAATATAGCTACTTGGAGTTACGACAAAGATGAGGCTGGATTGCTCCTTCGCTGTTGTCTTACTTTTGAAGAAGAAGTTAACCAATGGAATGTCTCCTAATAGTGGGATTTTGTTTTCATTTTGTATTTCAGATTCTTGGAAGAATCCGCCAACAATAAGGGAGTGGCCATCGGGTATACGGGCGATCGTGGTGAGTGTCGATTCGCGTACTTCTGGGTACTTGTTTCCTGTCTGGGCACTTTCAATTTGACGGGTCACTGCAGCCGCACGTGGGCGCATCTTTAGACGGATTGTTCTGTCCGGTAGCAAGGTCGGGGTGACAAAGATAGTGGTGCCGATTTCACGAGTTGTTTCAGGGTCTGTCGAGTCGTCTTCGTCGATCTTGTAGCGAACTTCTTCTGTGACAGTAGGGTTGCCACCTGATGAGTTTTGTGTGCTTTCTGTCGTGATGATTGGTATGCGATCGATCACTGCGATTGACGCAGCTTCATTATCTTCGGTTATTAACACTGGGTTATTCTGAAGTTTAATGACGCCCCCCTCATTCAAAGCTGTGAGCACTGCGCTAATTTCATTTGGAGAAAATACCAAGTCACCAGCAGCAAGTGGAGAAGCAGAGCTGGAAGGAAGCCCAAGAAGGTCGCTCAGGCCCAAAACTGCACGAGTGGGCACAGAAGCATTTGGTCCCAATGAATTGGACCAGTCAAATCCGAGACTTTGGCCTGAGGATGAGAGAACTCGATAGATTTTCACTTCGACAACGATTTGACCTTTGGCACGGTCAATGCGTTCTAAGAGGCTTTTTACGCGTTCAATTTTGTAAGGAGTATCAATAATAATGAGGGTGTTTGTTTTTTCCTCATAATTCACAATACCTGTGTTTGCACTTAAAAGTGGGCTGATGAGCTCACGCATGTGGTCCTTCATGTTAGAAGAACGTAGGTATTTTAGCTGGTAGCTCCACTCCGTTGATGGAAGCTGATTGAGCTGATCACTGGTAAGAGCATAGATTGTGTTGCCTCGGCGATGGAGGGTCAGAGCATTGCTAAATGCCAGATTTTCCATTTGAGTCAAAGTGTCGCCATCTTTAAGGTATCCGTTGACCTTGAAGTCATCCCCTGTAATGCGGTTATTGTGGAAATAGGAAAGCCCTGCGTCGCGAGCTAAAACTTCAAAAACAGTATTAAGGTCGGCATCATTTAGGCGCATGCCATCTGTATCTTCTTCGAGTTCTTGTGAAGCAGCCTCCTTTGTTGGCTCTTCTCCAGGAAGTGCTGGGGCTGAGGGTACTAGAGCTGTTTCTACGTCAATCTCTGCTACACTAGGAATTTCAACTGCAGGAGGGGGGGAGGAGGGTTGTGCTGAGGGATGAGTGATTGTTTCTTGCGCATTTGTGGTCGCGGCGTAAAACGCGAAAGCTGCAAGCGTGCTTGGTAGTAGCTTAATGCTAGTTGTGTAGCTTCTCATATATTTTTTTAGTTAGGCAGTAAGAGATTTGTTATATTCGGCAGAAATGTTGTTAGTGAGCAAGAGTATTCTTGATCATGGGCTATTCGTCGAGTTTATGGGTGTCAGTTTTATTTTGGTCCAGAGAAATAGGCGCGTCGCTGTCTGAGTAGATGACAACCCTGTTGTTCATGTCTAACGAGATGATGTTTTTATCTGTTAGGTCGAGGAATGTTACTTTACTGGAAGTGATGGAGTTGAACTTTAGGGAGAATGTTTCGCCTTTCACTGAGACATTGATTTTGTCACCTCTCCCATAAGTTTTTGAACCAATGATGGCGCGCCGTCCCAAGATGTTTAATTTTTTCCCAAGCTTGGCAATTTCTTGTTCAATGAGGATTTTCTGCTGCTTCTT
>NZ_JBDOPO010000031.1:0-1594 GCF_039830215.1 Rubritalea sp.
TTCCCTGAAGAATGGGTCTCGCGAAGCCAAAATCCAAGCATGCTGAGTCGTTACAAAGTTCCAGTGGATCTTACTTGAAACGCTTAATTAAAGAGATCAAAAACGGGTCCAAAGTCAGGAGAAATAAGACGGAACTAAAGTCTGAGCGGTAAATTCCTCTTTACTTATATAGGCCCATTTCAGTAGTATGACCACTGCTAAAAGAAGGAGGCGGTATCGGCGAAGCAAGCTCGGAAATGCACCGCGGGTTTCAGATTTTGGGCGCGTTCAGGAGTTGGCTGGTTAGATATATGGTATTTCAAGACCTGACCCCTTAGGTTTCTTCAAATTCCAGGCCTAAGCAATAATGTAACTATGCAAGCCTGACCCGGTTTCCTAATATGATCACCCACCTAAAAACACAATTTTCCCGCTGGAATACATGGCAGGGCTTATCAACCAACCGGCGAATTTTTTCGGCGATGCTTGTTGTCGGGATGATGACGGGCTTTGCAAAGCTGGCGATGGTTGCCAGAGAGCTTGTCATTGCCAGCTTTTTCGGAACAGGCTCGGAAGTGGATGCCCTTCTTATCGCCTTTATGTTGCCCATGTTTGCCGTTAGCGTTCTGGCGGGTTCATTTAGTTCAGCGGTGATGCCCACTTATATTCAGATCAAATCAAGCAAGGGAGAGGAAGCAGCCAAACAGCTATTTTCATCCTTGCTTGCCTTGGCCATACCATTTCTTATAATAGTGACATTTGTACTGGCTTTATCTGCTCCGCTCATGCTGCCGATTATCGGTTCAGGATTTAGTTTTGAGACCCAGGCGCTCACTCTTTCCCTGTTTTATTGGCTACTTCCGGTGTTTGCCCTATCTGGAATCAATCGACTGTTCGCAACCGTGATCAACGCTGGAGAGCAGTTTGCCGCCGTTGCGTTGATGCCCGGAATCACACCCATTTGTGCCGTTATCAGTCTGTTGGTGTTCTTTGATACCTGGGGTATTCATGCTCTGGTTCTTGGAACGGCTGTGGGCGCTTTTGTCGAGGTGCTTGTTCTTGCAAAGGTTGCTGACCAGAGCGGCATTCCATTACTTCCTCGATGGGACGGAATGACAGATGATCTGCGCAAGGTAGTCAATCAATATTCTCCGATGGTGGCAGGTGCCTTTTTGATGAGCAGTACGGTAGTGGTTGATCAGGCCATGGCGGCCATGCTGGAACCGGGTAGCGTTGCAACACTCAATTATGGGAGCAATATGGTCTTGTTTCCTTTGAGCCTAGCTTCCCTGGCTCTTGGTACTGTTGTCTTCCCACATTTTTCACGGATGGTATCCTTGGACGATTTTGATGGCATACGAAACACTCTTAAAATATATTCACGTCTAATCCTCTTAATAACTGTTCCAGGGTCTTTATTGTTATTTTATTTTTCAGAACAACTCGTTGTTCTGGTTTTTCAAAGAGGTGCCTTTACTGAAAAAAACACACACATTGTCGCGGTCGTTCAATCTTATTATTCTTTACAGATGCCATTTTTTTTAACCAGCTCGCTTATGGTTCGTCTCATTTCGTCTTTTAAAAAAAACCACTTTCTTATGCGTGGGGCAGTCAT
>NZ_JBDOPO010000201.1:0-1593 GCF_039830215.1 Rubritalea sp.
GAGTCCGACCAATGCTGGGTATTTTCCAAAGTTTATGTGCAGATCGTGCACATCGATAGTGAGGTTTTCCATGAGCGTTAAAGTGGTTATTTGGTGAGTTTTTTCCAAGTGTCAGAGAGAGTTTTTTTCAGTTGAGCCTCGGTGAATCCGATGCGTTTGGCTTCGATTACTAAATGATCGAGAGCCTCTCCAATCATTGACTGAAGTTCGATAGAACTACGTTTTTGCTGGGGAGCCACACGCGTCCCTCTCCCCGAAAGTACCTCAAGAGTTCCTTCTTGAACTAGGACCTGCACCACCTTGTGAGCAGTGTTAGGATTAATTTTAGCTATCTTACTCAGAGCTCGTACAGATGGGAAACCGTCACCCTCCACGAGTAAACCTGCTGCAATGGCGCGGTGTACAGCGTGGATGACCTGCTCGTAGGCGGGACATCCTGGCACAATTTCTATCTGTAACGGAAATTCACTCATTCGTGTATAGGTGTTCTAGTTCACGTGGTACACTTGGCGCAAGTAAAAAGAGAATAAGATTTTAGTGAGACTTCATGTTGCAACACGAAACTTCGGTGTGTTCTATGTGGCAACAGTGCCTAGAGGATAAACTCTGATGAGAGATGATTTTTCAACACCCCCTCAAAAGGGGATGACGTTTCGATCACCACTTAGGCTTCGCCAATTATTTCCAGCGAAATCGAATAAACATCAGTGCTATGCCCACGAACCCGCAGAATGTGAGGATGTAGTGAAGGTGGGAAATATTAATCAGCCTATAGAATGGGTAGTCGTAGCCAAAAGCTCTGAGCGGTTCGATGTCACTATGTATGATACCGTCTAGCAATACATGGCTAAGACCAACGATCACTAAAGCTATGATCGCAGGGAGTGTTTTTATTTTGATAGAAATGTGCACTTTTTCTAGGACTCCTCGGGCTGCTAACTTATTCCACCATCGGGACACCCAGAGGCAAAACAGCAGGCGCGAAAGCTAAACCTGCGCGTTCCATACCCACCAGTGAGTCCGCCGAGTCAGAGATGAAAGGTAGTGAAGGGCATCTAGATGAAGCTAGTTGACCCGACCGTCGAGTAAATGGAAAAGAGCCTTCTTGTGGTGTGAGGCATTGTCCTCTATAGATAGAAGTCATGGGACATCATCACCAGCATGATGCGACATCTAGCCTCAAGCTTGTTTTCTTTCTAAACCTTGTATTTACCATCATCGAGGTGGGTGGTGGATTATGGACTAACAGTATAGCCATTTTAGCGGATGCCGTACACGATTTTGGCGACTGCGTTTCGCTTGGCGTGGCATGGTAGCTGCAGAAATTATCTAGTAGGAGGACAAGCAATAGTTTCACCTACGGCTATCGGCGCTTTTCGATGTTAGGGTCTTTGGTGACCGGAGGGGTTCTGGTGACAGGTCTTACCTTTGTGTTAAGTGTTGATATACAAATTCTTGCGTCACTCTATGCCATCTGTGCTCCAGGTATGTTAGGTATGGCCGTCCTTGGTATAGTATTCAATGGAGTTGCTGTATTGAAGCTGAGTGGAGGACAGAGCATGAATGAAAGGGTGGTCCGCTGGCATCTATTTG
>NZ_JBDOPO010000097.1:0-27572 GCF_039830215.1 Rubritalea sp.
AGGAACGGCTTTCGATTGCAGATAGCACTTTACCAATGCGTGATCTCACACGGGAAGAGCTTGCGGGGAAATAAGGTTTGGATTTGGGCCACTATATTTCTGTGCTTTATAGGAATGTGAGAGGTTGAACTCCAGCTTAAGATCGAGCTCGCTGTTGGGAGCTTCAGCTAGAGGTGTCCGCATGTTTGTTATCGACTGAGCGAGAATGAGTCGACTTGGTAGGGTGATGTTACCTGCAAAGCTCTTCCAAAAAAAGATTGCAAGGGGTGGGTTCGTGAGTAGGTTGCGCGTCCGCATTTATGGATAGAGCAATGATTGTACCGGGGCAGAGATGGGTGAGTGATTCCGAGCCAGAAATGGGATTGGGAATGATACTCAAAGTGGAATTCGCGACGGTTGAAATCTTATTTCCCGCAGCTGAAGAGACTCGTTGTTACGCACTCGAGTCGGCTCCATTGCGCCGCGTTATTTTTAAGAAAGGTGAAGTGATCATGACTCACGAGGAGGTGGAGTATGTGGTCAACTCAATCAAGGAGTCTGATGGTCTAGTGACGTACCTCACTGATGATGCAGAGATCCCAGAGGCGCTGCTTTCCGACAACATGGGGTTCAACAAACCACAGGATCGTTTGTTCGGTGCGCAGGTGGATGAGAACTCGGTTTTCCGTCTCAGAGCGGAGGCTTTGTATCGCCAGAATCAAATTCGTAAGTCTCCATTACGAGGTTACATTGGTGGTCGTACAGACTTGCTGCCACATCAGCTTTCGGTTGTTAATGAAGTGGCAAAACGCCTTACTCCACGTGTTCTTCTTGCTGATGAAGTGGGTCTGGGTAAAACCATCGAAGCGTGCATGATCATGCACCGGTTGCATCTCACTGGTCGCGCGGATCGTGTATTGATCCTCTTGCCAGAGCCATTGATCAACCAATGGTTTATCGAGTTACTCCGCCGCTTCAACATGCTCTATAGCATCTTTGATGAAGAGCGTTGTGCTTCGATCCAAGAGAATGACCCAGAGGTAAATCCATTTTTGGATAGCCAACTGGTGATAGCGAGTGTGGACTTCTTAGCCTACAATGAAGAGCGTGCGGAACAAGCCCGTGAAGCTGGCTGGGATCTACTTATCGTGGATGAGGCACACCATCTGGAGTGGAATACCGATGAAATGAGCTGGGAATATGCGTTGGTTGAGTCCTTCGCCTGGATTGTTGATAGTTTACTTTTACTGACAGCGACACCTCAGCAGCTCGGAGTGGTTGGGCATTTCGCGCGTCTGCGCTTACTTGACCCTGAGCGATTCTGTGACCTCAATACCTTCATCGAAGAATCTGATCACTATGGAGAGGTGGCTGATTTAGTCGCACAGGTTGAAGCCGATGAAAAATTGCATATGACAGCATTTTCTGAGTACTCAACACGGGTACAGGAGTATGCCAAACAATGGATCGGTGGGGAGGCCACCGCTAAAGACAATCTGGTGGAAAGCTTAGTGGATGGATTCGGTACTGGCCGAGTGATGTTCCGCAATACCCGTCAGAACCTTCCTGGATTTCCTGAGCGCAAGGCGCATTTGGTGGCGATCGAGGGTGAAGAAGTCTATGACAAGCTTGATTGGTTAGTGAAGCTACTCGGTGAAGTAGGTAAGGCTAAGGTCTTGCTCATTTGCCAATCAAAGGAACTTGTTGAAGAAATTTCTGCTGAGATCTTGGAGCGCGTGCAAATGAATATTGCGCATTTCCATGAAGACTTAAGCCTGCTCCAGCGCGATAAGAATGCAGCGTATTTTGCTGACCCAGCAGGAGCTCAGTTGTTGCTGTGTTCTGAGATCGGTAGTGAGGGACGTAATTTCCAATTTTCCCATCACTTGGTGCTGCTTGATCTGCCAGAAGACCCCGAGTTGCTCGAGCAGCGTATTGGTCGCTTGGATCGAATTGGCCAGACTGAGACGATTCAGATCCACGTGCCGTATTTGGAAGAACATGGTGATGAGGTTTGGGCAAAGTGGTACCACGAGGGACTCGGTGCTTTCGAAAGTAACGTCCACGGTGTCACTGAGATTTTCCAACAAGTTCAAGAGGATATCACAGGTCTGGCGGAGTGTTACGATTCTGACGCTCTAGCTGATCTGATACAATCCACTACGAAGCTTAAATCTGAAGTGGGCGAGAAGCTCTCTGAGGGCTATGATCGTCTGCTTGAGTTGAATTCGCATCGACCAGAAGAAGCCAATAAGGTGATTAAAGAAATCAAGAAGGCGGACAAAGACGAGTACTTTGAGCACTTCTTGTTGCGCATGCTGGATCAATTTGGTGTGGAGGTTGAGGAACTCGATGGTCGGAACTACCTTCTCAAGCCAGGCAAAATCACCACTGACGCATTTCCTAATATCCCGGAGGATGGGATGACTGTGACTTTCGACAGAAAAGTGGCAGTGAGCCGTGAAGATATGGACTTCCTGACTGTGGATCACCCAATAGCTACGGCGTGTTTTGATCTGATGTTAGGTTCTGAGGTTGGCAATTCGGCGTTTGGCATTTGGGTAGCTCCTGGTGAGAAGATGATCATGTTAGAAAGTTACTTTATTGTGGAGTCATTGGCGCCGAGTTACCTTCACGTGGATCGTTTCCTGCCAAATACTCCAATTAGAGTGGCGGTCGACCATAATGGTAAAAACTTGTCGAATGATAAGGCCCTAGCGCAGGCGAAGTTGCGCAAAGGTGGAGTTCGGAAATTACTTGATAAGCCAGTGGTGAAGACAACTCTTTTGCCTAAGATGCTCGAGCAACTTGAAGAGCTAGCGAAAGTGGAAATGAAAGCAGTAGTGAGTAAGGCCAAGCGTGAAATGCGCAAGCACCTCAAAGCTGAAATCACCCGACTTAAGGATTTGGCCAAAGAGAATTCCCACATCAGCGAGCACGAAATCTCAGCGCTTGAAGAGCACCGTGATGCGCTGGAAAATTCCATTGTGACTGCCAGACTTCGTCCAGACGCGGTGCGAATGATTTGGAAAGAATCCTCGATATAGTGCCTTAGTCGTTAAGGATGTCCAGCGATTGATAGATTGGTGGACATTCGTGCTGATTATGGCCTTGGGGCAGTTTTCACTAGGGCCTGCTATAGTGCTATTGACGCGCACCTCATTGTTACAACACGGTCGGGCTGCTGGCTGGCCGTGGTTGCTTTGGATTACGATTTGGCTGGAAGGCTTTTTGTTGTGGGTGATTTGGTATCAATATTGCAGTGTAGAGGTGTGCGTGGGTGTTACCTAAAAATGGCGTCATAGATTGATGTCTGTTTTGGGATAGCACTCTGGGGAATGGCTGTGTTCTTATTGTGTTCATTGGTGTCACGGTATTGCTGAAAACGTATACAGAATCACTAACTGGTTGCGTTTTTTATGAATTCCTCCAGTTTAGTCAAACTTTCGGCAAATGAGTGATTCAAAGCTAAAATTGGTAGGTGTGACAGTGGCTTTGCTGCTGCACCTTATCGTGGCTTTGGCTCTGACGCATGAGACGATCACTCAGTTCCTTTTTTCAAAACGGGTGGCTGAAAAAAAAGTAGAACCCAAGGTGCCTGAACCAGTGGTGAGCTTCCGATTTATGGCGAAGCCAGTCCCAGAGCCAAAGAAGGTTCCAGAACCTAAATCTGAACTTTCGAAAATGGCGGATAAGCAGCGCTATAACCGCACGACGGACGAGCAACCACAGGAAAAACCAAAGGATGCTAAGTTCTACGGCGACAGTGACACGGTGGCGCAGAGTAATGCAAAAGTGGATCCGAATGCAGTAAATCGACCTTCAGTAGATGGAGAGCGCACGCGTGACTATCCGGCAATGGCATCGAGTTTTCAGGATGGTAGTATAGAGCACGAAGCAGTAGGGCAACCGAATAAGCCTTCTCAGAATGTGCCAAGTGTGACTCCTGCGCCGTCGACAGAACCAGTAGTCGCAGAGAATTTGCAGGATCCAGTAAAGCAGCCCGATGTAGCTCAGCAAATGGATGCAGGAAAACCACTTTCCGGCTCAAGCGTGCCGCTCGCCGACTACCTAGATGCCATCAATAAGTTGCCTTCCGAAATCAGGTCGAGTGAGCCGATCGCAGATATCCCCGATAAAGATAACGGCAAAGCAGACACGGATAGCGATAAGGAGGAGCAGCTAAAGGAAATGGCTAAAGCTGAACAAAAACCTAAACCGAAGGTGACAAAAATACCTTCGAGTCCAGTCCATCGGAGTAATCAGCCAGGCTTTAGACCAACTACTGAAGCCAGCCAAATGATCGGGTCAATTTCGAGAAGGGGTGGAGTATCCTCGCTAGACACCGAGGCCACACCATTAGGTAAGTACAAAAAGGCTGTGCACAAATCTATCGCCAAAGAGTGGTACCGCAGGATCGGTCAAAATCCAGACCTCATCAAGCCAGGCGCACTTCAGGTACGTTGGTTCGTTTATGACACGGGCAAGGTACGCGGAATCAACATTCTACGTGAGCTTCAAGGCTCAGAGATTCAAAAAGGAATCACGATCCAATCTATCTCGACTGCCAGTATTCCCAAAATGCCAAACTCGCTGAAGAAGCAACTCAGTGGGGACCCCGTCGAAATCACTATCACTTTTCAATTTTAAAACACACCAGACAATTTATGCACACATTTCTTGCCGCAGCCGAAAAAGCATCAGCGCTTTCTAAAATTTCCGATTTCTACGATAAAGGTGGAATCATCATGTATGTGCTCACGTTTTGCTCTATCTTAACCCTTGCTGTGGTAGTATATAAGGCACTAGATCTCGGGAAAAGCCGCGTGATGCCAGATGACCTAAAAAAGGATATCGATTCAGCGGCTAATCATGGTGATGAAGCCGCGTTTAGCCGAGTCACTCAGCAGTCTAGCGCAGGAAACTCAGTTCTCGCTCGTTTAACTCAAGTGGTCGTACAAAGAGGTGATCACTCTGGTGCTAAGATCCGCGATGCGGTTCAGGCGAAAGCCCATGAAGAAATCGTGAAGCTCCAAGGTGGAATTGGCGTGCTGGATGTGGTGATCGTAGTGGCTCCAATGTTGGGGTTGCTCGGTACAGCGAGCGGTATTACTACTGTGTTTGATGGCATGAGTTCACTGGGAGATATCAAAATGAGCATTATGGCAGCAGGTGTGGCAGAGGCTCTTTCAACAACTATTGCTGGTCTAGCCGTGGCTGTGCCAGCAGTGATTGGACATAGCTATTTCAACCGTAGAATCGAGACCTATGCATCGCAGCTTGAGGTGGTTGTTGGCAATCTTGTGAGCACAGTCTCAGATGATAAGGAAGTCGCTTCATAAAACCCCCAGCGTATATGCAATTTTATCGCCCCAGAAAACCCATTCCCGCCATACCGATTGTTTCGCTGATTGATATCTTGGTGATTCTTTTGATTTTCTTCATCGTAACGATGCAGCCAAAACAAAAGAGAACAATCCTGGATATTTCGATGCCAGTTGTGGGTGACCTGCCCACAAAGCAGGTGATCGATAGCGGTCGAGTTGTGTTAGCTCTTTCAAAAGAAGGCGAGATAACTCTCGATAGTACGAGAATATCTCCGAAATTGCTCGTGAGCTATTTGGAGACGGTAAAAAGCCAAGGGCGTGAGCTCGAATTAGAAATGGATAAGCAAGTTAAGCTTGAACAAATGATCATGATATCCGAGGCATTGACCGAGGCAGGTTTCGAAGCTAACCTGCCAACCCGCGTACGCGACACTAAGCAAACCACAGATTCATGATTTTAGATATTATGCAGCTAGGGGAATCCGTTCTCCGTAAAAAATGTAAGCCAGTTGAGAAAGTTGACGCTGAGCTTGAGTCCTTCGTTCAGCATATGATCGAGACTATGAACGATGCCGAAGGTGTTGGTCTTGCCGCTCCACAGGTGGGGGCAGATATTCGCTTAGCTATCGTTGATACAGCACATGACCCAGAGTGTGTTAGCTTTTTTAAGGTCAACGGAAAAGATGCAAAGATGGAGGATTTCATGCCACTCGTTTTCATCAACCCGCAGCTAGAGTTTTCTGGCCCTCAAGAGACAGATATGGAGGGATGTTTAAGTATCCAGGAAATCCGAGCTAAAGTGAAACGTCGTTCTATCGTCAAAGCCACATTACCTCAGCTAGATGGTTCAGTTCTTGAGATCGAAACTGATGGATTGTGTTCGCGGGCAATCCAACACGAGGTCGACCATCTCAATGGTATCTTATTCACGGACCGCATTAGTTCCTCTACAAAGTCTAGGCTCAAGCGCAAGCTTAAGAACCTAGCAGCAACAAAATGGGAATACCCTTCCCGCCAAACTGGCAAATAGGTCAAGAATTTTGCCTACTGGAATCTTTCAATTTCCCTAAAACTTTTGTTTGTATGCGATGCCTTTGGATTGACACAACTAGGGTTGTGGAAAATACGTGGTGCGCATGTGTGTTCATTAAGCTGTTTGATACTTGGCCTTAGATGACTTCCACTCATTTCAGTGGATAGCTCTGCCATTTAGTTTAAAAGTTAGAGCCGACGAGGCTCTTTGAATTTTTTTATGGTATAGGATTGCTATTTGCATGCCGCAGATCCAAGTTCTTTTTTATGCATCCTGATGTAGCACCACTCGTAGAAGCTGGGCGGATTTCTGAAGAAGTCGGCACACGATTATCACAACTAGCCCCTGGGCAGTACTGTCTCCACAAAAGCTGGGGAGCCGGCAAAGTCATTGATTGGGATATCCGTAGTGGCAAGATTACGATTGATTTCGAAAAAAATGAAGATCAGACAATGGGCCTTCAGTTAGCTATCGCTAAGACCGAGGTTCTTGCTCAAGATCACTTCCGTGCTCAAAAGTTAGAGGCTATGGAGGCACTTCGTGAGCTATCTGTTAGTGATCCCGTAGAACTTGTGCGTCGCACGCTTAATAGTAATGGTGGAACAATGAAGATTGATCAACTCGAACGTGAGCTGATTGGTTCTGTTGTCCCTGAAGAAAACTACAAAAAGTGGTGGGATGGAGCTAAGAAGCTGCTACGTGCCAGCCGGGCAGCCGTGGTGCCAACAAAGCGTACTGAGCCACTAGTACTCCGAGACGAGAATGTGTCACCAACTGATTCATTGTTGCAGGATTTCGATGCTGCTCGCGATTTTAAAACCAAAGCTCGCGCTCTCGAGGCTATAATTAAAGATTTCAAACATTTTAAAGGAAACGTCGAAGCTCAGGAAGCTATCAACCAAAGTATTGATGACTCTGTGCGTAAGGGCATGAAACTTCATCTAGGGCAAGCGCTCGATCTATTGGTGGGCCGTGACGAGCTGATGGCTATTTCTGATGATTTGGAACTCGACGCTTCAGCACTCCGCGTTTCAGATGTCATTGCTAATGAAGGTGCTAAGATCGGGGCTGAGCTCGGTTCACTACCGGCTGCACGTCAGCGCATGGTTTTCGAAGCTTATCCAGCTGCATTTGGTGGTACTTGGGTCAAGGAATTGCTAGCTATTTTTGATGTTGTAGGACCACGTGGACTCGCTGAAATCGCTAAACTTCTCATCGAGAAAGATGAAGAGACTGAGCTCTACACTTACCTGCGTAGGCATATCGGTGGGCGTATTCTGGGTGCTGATTCACTCCTTTGGGTTTGTCGTGAGCGCAAGAAGTCATCTGAGCCAGTATTCGACGTAGAAGTTGGCAATGCTATACTTAGCCTGCTGGAGCGCGATGTGATGGACGATGGCCCACGAAAGAGTAGCCGACTACAGTCTTACTTCATGGAGGAGCGCACGCTCATCCCAGACCTACTTGAGAAATCAGACGTCAACGAAGCCCGTAGTTTTGCGCGTAAGCTTCACCAATCGCAAATTTTTGCAGAACTCGACCGTAAGTCTTTGATGGCTCGCGTAATCAAGGCTTGCCCAGCGACTCAGGAGCTTGTGAATAGCGATGGAGCTGAGAAGAAAGACGATGGCGTTATCTCATCATGGGATAGCATTACCAAACGCAAGTCTGACCTCGAAGACCTCATTACTAACCAAATTCCCCAAAACCGCGAAGACATCAAGATAGCTCGTTCCTACGGGGATCTTCGTGAAAACGCTGAGTACCACATGGCTAAAGACTACCAGAAAGTACTTATGCGCCGTCAAGCAGACATCGAAATCTCGCTTTCCAGCGTGCAGGGTACTGACTTCTCTGGTGTTAAAACAGACGTTATCAACATTGGAAATATTGTCCACTTCGAGGGCGGTGTGACATACACAGTTCTTGGAGCATGGGACTCTGACACAGATAACAATGTTATATCTTACCTTTCTGAGTTAGGTAACAGCATGCTTGGTCTTAAAGTTGGTGATTCAGTTAAAGTGCAGTCAGTAGAAATGACTATCGCGAAGATTGAAGCATACAACAAAGACTAGTACCCCATTTTATAAAAGGAATGCATAGAGTGCGTTCCTTTTGATTGAGTTCTCAGCTGAGAACTCAAACTACAACACATGGCTCGTCACCACATTTGAGCCCGACACACATGAAACAAAATTATGGAATTCACAGCAATTGAAGATATTCGCGGACGCGAAATCATTGACTCCCGTGGTAACCCAACTGTCGAAGTTGACGTTACTCTAGCAGACGGCTCATTCGGCCGCGCAGCAGTACCTAGTGGTGCATCCACTGGCGAACACGAAGCGTGCGAACTTCGCGATGGCGATAAATCTCGCTACCTCGGTAAAGGCGTTGCAGATGCAGTTACTAACGTCAACGAAAAGATCACACCTGAACTTATCGGTCTTGACGCCACAGACCAAGCGCTCATCGACCGTACAATGATCGAGCTCGACGGAACTAAGAATAAAAACAACCTCGGCGCAAACGCGATACTTGGAGTTTCACTCGCAGTAGCACACGCCGCAGCAGCTTCGTGTGACTTACCTTTATTCAAATACCTTGGCGGCCCCAACGCAAAGGTTCTTCCTGTCCCAATGATGAACATCATCAATGGTGGCTCACACTCTGATGCTCCTATTGCATTTCAAGAGTTCATGATCCGTCCAATCGGTGCACCAACATTCAAGGAAGCTGTACGCATGGGTGCGGAAGTTTTCCACAGCCTCAAGAAGGTTCTTCACGACCGTGGTCTTAGCACTGCAGTAGGTGATGAGGGTGGATTCGCTCCAACATTTGATGGCACTATCGATGCGCTCGACACAGTGTCGCTCGCAGTAGAAAAAGCTGGCTACGTTGTAGGCAAAGACATCACATTCGCTCTCGATTGTGCCGCATCTGAGTTCTTCGAAGATGGTGTATACAACTACGCTAAGTTCGAAGGTGAAGGGGGGCAGAAGCTCACTTCTGAGCAGCAGGCAGAATTCCTTGCTGAGCTCGTAGAGAAGTACCCAATCGATTCTATTGAAGATGGTTGCGATGAAAACGACTGGGATGGTTGGAAAGCTCTCACAGATGCAATCGGCGACAAGGTTCAGATCGTAGGTGACGACCTCTTCGTAACGAACGTTGACTTCCTTAAGAAAGGAATCGAACTCGGAGTGGCTAACTCAATCCTTATCAAGGTGAACCAAATCGGCACGCTCACTGAGACTTTTGATGCTATCGAGCTCGGTAAGATCAATGGTTATAATTCTGTTATTTCGCATCGTTCAGGTGAAACAGAGGACAACACCATCGCGGACATCGCTGTTGCGACAAACGCTGGTCAGATCAAAACTGGTTCAATGAGTCGTTCAGATAGGATTGCAAAGTACAACCAACTTCTTCGAATCGAAGAAAAGTTGGGAGCAAATGCAATCTATGCTGGTGCTCTCTAGAAAAATCAGCTAAGGATCTTACATCCTTATTTTTTCCTCATGGTCTGATAGGATCATGAGGATTTTTTTGTAGATAGACCAAGTGCTAACAGAGAGTACAGTAGTTTGCCAAAATGGCTAGAAACCCCACAGTTAGAGTTCGCTCCCGGCGTCATCCAGACAGTCGCATGTGCGCGAGGACCCAAAGTCTACGCAAACTTAACGTGGTTAGTTTTTATGTGCTAGTTATATTGGCTTGTTTAGGGGTTATAGCAACTTGTCTTCCTGAGTTTAGGGCACTTCAGTCCTCTGAGAGTGAATTAGCTAAAGTGCAGGAAGATGAATTGGCGATGAATGCCCGTGTCGACCAGCAACTCCGTGAATACCGTGCGTTAGAGCAGGACCCGTATTTCCTAGAGATTTATGGTAGAGATCGACTAGATCTCTACAAAAAAAGTGAACGCGTTTTCCGATTTTCACGCGAAACTGACCAGACACTTTAGGACTGTAGTTCTTAATAACTTAGATCTAGCATTCTATTATTAGTAGACGTAAAAATTGTCTCTATTCTTCAATGAAATAGTCGTGACAGTCTTCAGCTAGTTCCAATGCACAATCAATGAGGGCGAGATGGCTATAGGCTTGGGGGAAGTTTCCAAGGTGCCTCTTAGTGTCGAAATCCAAGTCTTCTCCATAGAGGCCATTGGGATTAGCGTATCCTAGCAAGGTATCAAATCGCTCTTTAGCCTCTTTCCTCTTACCTGAACGAGCAAGGGCTTTGACCATCCAGAATGAGCAGACGGTGAACGCGCTAGAAGGTTCTCCAAAGTCATCATGGTTACGGTATCGATACATTAAGCCATCACGGCAGAGCTCTTTATCACTAAGTTCTACGGTTGATATGAAACGCGTGTCCATTGGATCAATGAAACCGTATTCAGCCATGAGCAGATTCGCTGAATCTAAGTCTGTGCTGTTGTAGGTTTGTGTGAATGCCTTTATCTCATTGTTCCAACCTTTTGAACAGACGTCATGATGAATCTCTTCTCGCAAAGTGCGGTGTTCATCGGCCCACGAATGTTTCCCTAGTCTTTCGGCTATTTTGATGGCTCTATCAACTGCAACCCAACAAAGGACTTTGGAGAATACAAAATGTCTTTTTTCTCCGCGAATTTCCCAAATGCCTCGGTCTGGCTGTTGCCAGAATTCCTCGACAGTTTTGATGATCGAGCGAACGCGGGTCCAACGTCTATCAAGCGTTTCAGGGGCTGGGTGGCTTGCTAGAATATCGTGGTGCATGAGGTCTTTGTAGATCAAATCCATAAGAATTCCATAGATGTCATGTTGTTGCTGATGGTAGGCAGCGTTGCCGACCCTGACGGGAGCTGAGCCATGATATCCGCTGAGATGGGTGAGGGGTGCTTCAGTGAGCTTTTTCTCACCACGGATCCCATACATGATTTGGAGTGCGTCATCTTTGGTTGGCACAGTCTGCATCATCCAGTTGATAAAACTTTCAGCCATGTTGTGGTGGCCGATACGGTGTAGAATATCAACAGTCATGGACCCGTCTCTGATCCAGCAAAACCTATAATCCCAGTTTCTTACTTCTCCGATTGTTTCTGGAAGCGAGGTTGTGGCTGCTGCTAGCACTGCGCCTGTGGGAGTGAACTGGAGCATTTTCAATGTGATTGCACTGCGCACTATTTCTTTCGCATAGCAATCACACTTGTGAGTACTGGCAGCCCAAAGTAACCAGTAGGCTCGAGTCCATTGCAGCTTGAGTTCAATTTTTTCTTGGTCTGGAGTAATGACTTTGTCGTGGTAGCTAAGAAGTAAATAGCTCTGTTTGTTTAGAGGAATGGCTTTCTTTTCGAGAATAGATTCTGAATCGATGTCAGTATAAAGATAGCAGGATTCATAGACTGTGGAGCCGTCCTCGTGTTCGCCTGTTGTAGTGCTTTTTAGTCGTCCTTTACCAAAGGGGAACGAATGGGTGTCGAACTTTGCGTAATCGAGCTTTGGTGCGTAGTCTATGATGATTGAGGGATTACCTGAGCATGGCTTGAGCACCCGAATGATGTCACTCGAGACGTCATTTCTTGAACGCGATTTGCCATCCCAACTGTAGCGTGGCATGAAGTCGATGACTTCGAACGATCCACTCTCTCCCTCGAATGTAGTGACGAGTATTCCAGTATTCTTTTCGTATGCTTGTTTAGTCGGCTCACCATCGAGCATGCGGATACCAAAGTGCCCACCTTTATTTAGATCAAGCATTGATGCAAACACTGTCCCAGAATCAAAGTCTGGCATGCATGCAAAAACAATGGTGGCGTCACAATCGATGATTGCGCATGTGCGGCCATTTCCAATAATTCCGTGATTGTAGTTAGATTGGGTGTCCATGGGGGTAGATGTGTTAGAGCGAAATAGTATACCTTTCTTAGGTCAGAGATTCTAGTAAATTTCGTACGGCCTTGATTGTACTACGCTGGTTGGCACGTGTATCACCTTCACCAATCTTAACTGTGTGAAAACTTGTGTTCTCTGGTTCTTGAATGGCAAACATGGATTCGTCAGTGACATCATCACCAACTGCGAGAGCTATATCTGGTTGCCATTGGGTTATCATTCTTTCTATAGCCACACCTTTGTTTACGAGCTGGCTGGCTACTTCGATCATTTTTTGCCCATGATGAACTGCCACAGCAAGGCTGGCTGTCGTGGATGTGAGTTCCGATAAGAGACCTTTTGCACGCCATAGCCCAAACTCAGGATCAGCTTGGCGGTAGTGCCAGACAATTGAGGAATGTTTTATTTCAATCTCAGAACCGGGGGTGAGTGCCACAGAGGCTTCTAACTGTGGTAGGATGAGATTCTTCCATGTGGTGTCGACATGTGGGTTGAGTAGTCGCCATTTCTGCATCGACTGGGTCTTCCAGTAATATCCGTGTTCTGCGACTAAATGGAGGGGAAGGCCACCTAGGTGTTTATCTAGAAATTTTTTGGGACGTCCACTGACAATGGCTAGCTCAATATTTGGCTTAGTAGCTAGGTCTGCTAACAATTTCTTTAACGCGTTATCTGGAATAGCATCTTCTGGGTGCTGGGTAAATTCCCTCAAGGTGCCATCGTAATCGAGAAAAATGGCAATTTTCTTACCTTGGTCGATGTGTTGCTGGAGTTCTTCGCGAAGAGGTTCAAGTTTAGCGTGAATAGTTCCTTTATGGTGAAAGTTAGTACCTTTTTGAAGGTCTGAGAGGTATCGCTTAGCCCAGGCTCCAGCATCGTTGTGTCGCATTCTATTCTGCATAGAGTGTGTGCGCTTCCACATCTCCACTTCGCTCATTTGTAGGGCTTCATTGATAGCTTTCACCACTCCGACTGTATCATGCGGGTTAACCTGTAAGGCGTGAGACATTTCATTTGCTGCACCAGCAAATTCACTGAGGATGAGAACACCTGGGCGAGCTCGGTGAGAGGCTCTTTTGCAATCAATAAATTCTTTAGCCACTAGATTCATTCCGTCCACAATGGGGGTGACCATGCAGATGTCTGCCAGTGAATACAGGGCTGCGAGTTCATCCACCTGGAAGCTGCGGTGAAGAAATTGTACGGGTGAGTGCCCTACATCGCCATAGTCACCATTGATTGCGCCAACCTCGCACTGAACCTGAGATGTGAGAGAGTCGTATTCCTCCACACCTCGCCGTGAAGGAACAGCCACTAAGACAAAATTGACGAGCCCACGTTGCTCTGGGTGCTCATGAAGAAATTGGCGAATCGCGGTGATTTTTTGCGGAAGACCTTTGGTGTAATCTAGCCTCTCTACGCTAAGAATGAGTTTACCCGAGCCTAAATGCTTGGCGTGCTCACTGTGCATTTTAATGTAATTATCAGATTTGGCAGCATCTTGAAAAGCTTCGCTGTTATGGCCAATTGGATAAACGCCTAACTGTATGTGTCGGTTCTTTTGCCAAAGCCCATCCATGTCCGCCTCGACACCTAAGATGCGTATGAGCGCAGAAATAAAGTGGCGAAGGTAATTGTATGTCTGAAAGCCAATCAGATCACAGCCTAGCAAACCATTCAGTAGTTCATCTCGCTCGGGTAGGGCTCTAAATATTTCGCTAGAGGGAAAGGGTGTATGCAGGAAAAATCCAATCTTAAGGTCAGGACGCATTTCCCTTAATAATTGCGGCAAGAGCATGAGGTGGTAGTCGTGGATCCATACATGGGCATTGGATGAGGCAATTTCGGCTATTTTATTAGCAAACTGACTATTCACTGCACGATAACTTTCAATCCATTCAGTGTTAAAACGCGCTCGATCCTGCATATAATGCAATAGTGGCCATAGTGTGGAGTTTGAATATCCGTCGTAGTAGTCTTGGATATTTCCCTCAGATAGGTCCAGAGGTTCGAAGCCTAGCTTTCGCAGGCTGGTTTTGAGCTCGCGATTCCCCTTTCCAAGATCCGTGCAGGAGCCCCCCCAACCAACCCATGTATACAGGTCGCCCAAACCACTGCCCTCAATGGCCGATGCGAGTCCGCCTGTTGTGCGTACTAGTGAGCTATTAGCAAGAATTTGTATAGGCAGCCTATTGGATGCTAGGATGAGTTTTGCCATGTTTCTAAGGGAGTTTTCTAGGATGACTGAAAGTGAGTAGTCTGTATCTTACAGATTTAGAATTGACTGTCTACCTATCTGTGATTTTTCTGATTCGTGGGTGCATACCGCAGAAATTCTTGAGCTAAAACTTGTAGGGGAGGGGGAGAGGATGTGGTAGAATGTCTGCAAAAGTCTTTCCAATAGGTTGATCTGGGGCTATGGCCTAGATATGCGCCTTTACGATACGCTTGCACGAGAAACGAAGGAAATCACACCTATTGATGGTGCTATCTACGGATTCTACTGCTGCGGACCCACAGTTTATGGTCCCGCGCACATTGGAAATTTCCGTACATTCGTGGTTCAGGATGTTTTCCGCCGGACTCTAGAACTAGGAGGCACTCCAACTAAGCATGTGCGTAATCTTACAGATGTGGATGATAAAACTATTCGTGATTCACAAGCTGCAGGGCAGACGCTCAAAGAATTCACTGGCCAGTGGACTAAAAAATTTCACCACGATTGCCACGCACTCAACTGCCTACCGCCAGATATCGAGCCCAGTGCTGTGGAGCACATCCCGCAACAGGTAATGATGATTGAGGAATTGATCAAAAAAGGACACGCGTATGCAGCGGATGACGGATCAGTCTATTTCCGTATCAGTTCATATCCAGAGTACGGGCAGCTTTCACACCTCGATGAACGTGAGCTAGATTTAGGAAAGACTCAGAGCCAGCGCGCCAATGACTCAGATGAATACGAGAAAGATAGTGTGGCAGATTTTGTCCTTTGGAAAGTACGTCGTGATGAAGATGGTGAGAACTACTGGCAAAGCCCATGGGGCGAAGGACGTCCTGGCTGGCACCTCGAATGTTCTGCTATGATTCGTGAGTATCTCGGTGCGAATTTCGACCTTCACTCAGGTGGGGAAGACTTGGTATTTCCACACCATGAAAATGAAATTGCTCAGAGTAAGTGTTCCTGCGGTGGAGATTTTGCGGCGCATTGGTTTCACATCACTCACTTGTTAGTTGAAGGCAAAAAAATGTCGAAGTCGCTCGGAAATTTCTTCCGGCTAGATGACCTGATAGAGAAAGGTGCTAAGCCAAATGAGGTGCGCGTGGCTCTGATTGGCGCCCACTACAGAAAGCAACTCAACTTCACTCTCGATAGCCTGCATGCTGCGAGCGAGGCCTTAGATAAATTACTTAAAGCTGAGCGCGCACTAGCGAAACTTGCAGGTGTGGACGAGGCTCCTAGCTACGAAGAACTCATAGGTCTTGAGGATAAAGGTCTCTTTGAAAATGCTTGGATAGGGCTGAATGAAGATCTCAATACGCAGCGAGCTATTGGAGCTATGTTCGGTGCTTTGCGTCGTTCACAGAACGAGTCAAACCCGCTGGCACAATGGAAGGGTCTACATTTTATGCTTCAGGCGTTAGGTATCCAATTGCCTGAGGTTGTTGAAGAAGTGCAAGAAGAGGCACCTGAAGTGATAAAAGCTCTAGCAGCCCAACGTTGGGATGCACGTAGCAATAAAGAATGGGCAAAGTCAGATGAACTGCGCGACCAGCTCAAGGAGTTGGGATGGCTTGTCAAAGATGGTTCGGGTGACTATAGCTTAGAAAAGATTTAACAATTACCGATCATGCTTCAAAGACCACGCCGCAACAGAAAGTCACCAGCCATTCGTAACCTCGTACGCGAGGTGTCACTGTGTGCCAAAGATCTAATCTACCCACTCTTTGTTCACGAAGATGCTGAGGATGTGGCGATTGCCTCCATGCCAGGGTGCACGCGTTGGTCGATCGAAGGCTTAGTCAAAGAGGCTGGGGAAGCCCATGCTTTAGGAGTGCCCGCTGTGGTCATTTTCCCAGCAGTTCCAGAAGAAAAAAAGAATTCAACTGGTGATGAAAGCTACAATCCACATGGCTTGATCCCCCGAGCTTTGAAGGCTTTAAAATCAGCTCATCCGACACTCTGTGTCATCACAGATGTAGCGTTAGACCCATACAACTCAGATGGCCACGATGGAATAGTCCAAGTGCGTTCGGATGGTGAAGTTGAAATCCTCAACGACGAAACGCTCGAGGTGCTTTGTAAGCAAGCGCTTAGTCATGCTGCAGCTGGAGCGGATATCGTCTCCCCTAGCGACATGATGGACGGCCGAGTTGGGGCATTGCGAGAGGCGCTCGATGCTGCAGGATTTGCAGATGTCTCTATCCTTTCTTACACAGCTAAATACGCATCGGCGTACTACGGTCCATTCCGTGGTGCTCTTGATTCAGCCCCCAAGGCTGGCGATAAGAAAACCTATCAGATGGATTACGCCAATGTCCGCGAGGCGATCCGTGAGGTAATCCTCGATGAAGATGAAGGGGCTGACATGGTGATGGTGAAGCCTGCTGGAGCCTATCTTGATATCATCGCGAAATTGCGTGAAAACACCATGTTACCAATTGCCGCTTACCAGGTGAGTGGGGAATACCTCATGATTAAATCTGCTGCTGATGCTGGATGGTTAGATGAGAAGGCCATAGTGTTAGAGAGCCTTACAGCGATCAAGCGCGCAGGTGCAGACCTCATTCTAACCTATTACGCAAAACAAGTAGCTAAGTGGGAGCGTGAAGCATAGCCCAGTGCCACCTGATCTTGATATTCACGTAGAGTGACTGAGCAGTTTTTTAGTCCCAAAGTGTGGGATACGTGGGGGGGGATTAGAAGTGGTGAATTTACATTGAGACAGCTACACATGTTTTCATTCATGAGTCATGGCGAGAAGAGATTGTTAGAATCGGCAACTTAGTATGACAAGTACACCCTTTAATAGGTCGGTGAGAAGCTGCGATCAAGTAACGGTAGCCCTGATCCTTCAATTGTAATTCGAGCCAAAGGATAGCCTTTCTTTTTGTGCGCATGAGGGAGCCTTGGTATTTGTCATGAAACCTTTTAAGATACGCTTCAGGGACTGAATAGTCGTACCCAAGAATTCTATGGCACGTGCCATAGAGATGGGTTTCTGAAATTTCACCCAGAATCGCAAACGATACCGATCAGCTTTAAACTAAGTAAATCGGCCAATAAAACCCGACTGGTGATTTTCATCAGAGTTAGGGATGTCATCCTGATGTTTTTAACCCCCAGCTTGCTTAGCTCAATGGGTCATTGTAATTCATTAGTCTGTAGTCGTATTCGTACGAAAGTGGGCCAGCAGACAAATGAGTGAGAGGTATTATGAGACATCAATTTTACCTAGACTTAAGGATGTACGCATAGAGGCGTTGGAACAAAATACCGTACATAAAGGTCCGTGCTAAATGAGTCGCAGGGCGGTGGAGGGAATGGCATTGAAGTGCACAAGTTGGCAGTTGAAAAAAAGAAGTTTTATTGATGATTTAACATTGGTACACGATTTGATCGTTATTTGAATCTTGATCGTTATGCGGATTATAAAACCGAGTGTAAACCTATTTTAAATAGTGTGAGATGAGTGGAAATCTTGGGGTATGTGTGCAGAAAAAAGCTCTAGTCTAGGCTAGAGCTGAAAATGCATTGGAGCGGAGATCTGGAGTTACTTGGCGAGTAATCTTTCCGTGTACTTAGCGAGTAAGTCGGCCTCTAGGTTGACTGCTTTACCGAGTGGGCATGCGTGCAGGTGTGTGTGTGCAAAAGTATGTGGGGTGATCCAGAAAACTGCGCTGTTGTCAGTGAGTTCGGCAATGGTTAGTGAAATGCCGTCGATGGCTATAGAGCCTTTATCGATGCAGTACTTGTGAATGGACTCTGGTAGGGCGACCTCTAAACGGTGGTCTTGTCCGTGCTTAGATAAATCTAGGATGCTTCCGGTATCATCCACGTGACCTTGGACGAAGTGGCCACCGAGCCTGTCGTTAGCTCTCAGTGCACGCTCGAGGTTGACGACTGATCCGACTTTGAGTTCGCCTAACGAGGTGATTTTTAAAGTCTGAGCCAATAGGTCAAATTTAGCCGAGTTTTCATCAAATTCAGCAACTGTGAGACAGCAGCCATTGGTGGCCACGGAATCCCCTAGACTGAGTTCCTTAGCAAAAGGGCTAGCAATGGTGAAGCGTGATTGCTCACCGAGGTTTTCTATGTGCGTGATAGTGCCAGTAGTTTCGACAAGTCCTGTAAACATGATATATAGATGCTAAAAAAAAGCCCCGACATTGTCGAGGCTTGTAGATTTATTTTAGTGAGAGTGACCGCTGTGGTCATCGTCGTGCTGGGAGTCCTTACCAGCATCAGTGTGTTCCTCAGCGTGTTCACCGTGATGCTCCATGTCATCTAGAGGATCAACTACCATGCCTTTTGATGGAATAAGCATGAAACATGCACCCATGATGAATGTTGGGATAAGCGCTGCTTTCAACAACTTGAATGGCACCACCCCACCCTTGAAGTACTTACCGAGAATTGACTGGCCGGCTGGGTTTGGAGCATTGGCAATGACCGTGAGGCCGCCGCCAGTCACCGCACCTGCAAGAACGGCATACTTAGCTCCGATCGACAGACCTGGTGCTTGCGATGCAAGGTAAGTGATCGCAGCATTGTCGTTAAAGGCAGTGAGAACAATCGAGCCGATCATGAGGAAATAGTTGTTGTCGATTGATGTGATCAATGGGGCAATCCACCAGGACTGGCACTTTCCGTGGATAACGAGACCCGCGAGGAAAAAGCCCACTAGGAGAGGTGACTTCATGCTGACATCATTCTGGTGGTGACCAGTGGTCTGAGTGAACCCGAGGAAGAACATGAATCCAAGAATGAACAGCGGTGGATCGTGTGCATTAAGAACTGTCCATGCCAAAAATGCGAGATGTATCAATGTGACGGATAGTGGGATAGGGTCTTCACGTTCTGCCCAGAGAGCACGACGCTCTTCTTGACCATTATCAGCAGCCAGAGCTTTGAAGTGTTTTCTATAGATGAAGAAATACATGGTGTTAGCTATGGCTATACCTACAACAGCTTTGAGGCCAAAGTTGATGAACATGTAATCCATGCCGAAGTTCCATTTGCTCGCGACCATCAACACTGGTGGTGCCGCGAAGTGGGTCAGAGTTCCGCCAACTGAGATGTTTACAAAAAGTAAACCTAGAGTCGCATAGGCGAAGTTTGCCGGTGGGTTTTTATCGAAGAAACGCTTAGCTAGCAACATTGCAGCAATAGTCATAGCTGCAGGTTCGGTTATGAATGATCCGAGGATAGGTGCAACAGTGATGATGGAGAGCCACCAAGCTGCAGGGCCGCCACCAAATATGCGTGCAATGGAGCCGATCACCCTCTCAGCAAAACGTACTACTGGGCGAGTTGCCGCAATTGCCATGATGATGACTACGAACACAGGCTCGATGAAGTTGACGTCACTTCCAAAGTACAGTTGGATTTGGTGGTAACCAGCTATGAAACCATCCAGTCCATTTCCGAGGAAGCCGAAGAAGTAGTAAATTGCGATAGCAAGAGCTGCAATCCAGAGACCAAAGATGACTTCGACCTCTCCCAAGAAGTGCAGTGCTTGGGCTTTAAATGAGACATCATCTTTCGCGTCTTCTTGAGGCTTAGCGCAGCCTGTGCGTCCTTCTTTTTTGATGCGTATTTCGTGTTTTTCCTGATGGTCGTGAGCCATTTTGACGAAGAATCCAGCTAAGAATGTGTGTAGAATAGCACAAACAAAAATAATGGTGGCAACGAGGTTAAAGCCATTTTGCTGTTTAGCGCGGTAGGAAAGTGTCTCACTAAGAGATAGAGTCTCGCCTTCAGATAGAATGCCGTCCTCTTTCAGCTTCTCATCATAGTAGCCCAATGGGAGTGGGAATTCGGCAAATTGGTCTTCAGTTAGACCATACTCTCCAGCCTTATAGGCTGGTTGTTTTTCAGCGGACGCCATAGTTAAGGAACTTAGCCCAATCAGGGCGAACATGGCGAAAATGAGGCGTTTGTAATTACTCATAATAGATGTATGATTTGTATGCGCACCGGAATAAACGGATATTGTCGATCCAGCAATGATTATTTGCGTCGTTATTTTTGAGAATGCTGGCTTGAATTGGCTATTCCCTTTGATAAAGCTACTACCATGCATTTTCTCCTTCGCTTATTCGCTTTGATAGCTTCGGCATGCATTCTCGTATTTGGCTTCACTAGCTGTGCTGTCATCGGAAGAAATGCCAAAATTGTTGGGCAAGATTTCAAAGACCTGACTGGATTTGGGGATGATGAAAAAAAAGGATCCAGCTTAAAAAAATTATCAGATGTGCAGGCTACTACGACGACTGATGCTAGCCAGCTGTACAGCGAAGATAAAATCGTCTGGGCCGATGAAGACCCTAATATACCGATGGTCGATCTAGAGGGGGTTTGGAAAACCGGCCCTAGGGATAATTGGTACGAGAGTTACACCGAGGCCATGCGCATTGCTCGTAAGGATGGCAAGCCAGTCCTGTTGTGGTTTACTAATTCCGACCGGAATTCAGCGTCACAATCACTGGATAAGGAACTTTTTTCGCACGCGGAGTTTGAGGACTGGGCTAAGGAAAATGTCATTCGGCTACGCATCGACACTAATATAGTCGAGGATGACCAAAAACTGAGGGATAAAAAGCGAAAATACATCAGCCAGCTGCGCAAGCAATACAAAGTAATGGGGGCTCCCGTCGTGCTTGTGGTCTCACCGCGTGGAACGCAGTTTGGGAAATACAGAGGATACAAGACAGGCGGATCACTCTTCTATTTTGGGCGATTGAAGTCAGCCCATCGCAATGCCATGGCTGACTACGGCAACTGGCGTGCGGAGTATGAAGCGAAAGGCTACAGGACCTGGCACGACAACAAAGGGCGTAAAGTCTTTGCTAAGCCCGTAGGGCTAGAGCAGGGTGTAATCATGCTCAAGAACCCTGAAGGGAAACGCTCAAAGACGCCCCTAAATAAGCTTTCTCGTGACGATCAAGCTTGGGTCGCCGACTACTTGGAAAGGCAGAAGAAGTAACTTCTGAGGGTAGATTCTGGAGAATGGCATAGGACATAAACCTATGTCGCCAGTTTCCACGCGAGGCCGCGATAGTTGAGTAGGCCAAGGTAAACAGACCTTGTAAGCTCAGAAAGCGCCTGACCGACCTTAGACACATTTCATGATCTAAGCATGAACATTGACCCAGAGACTGCTTACCTTAGCAGAAAGTAGAGCGCAAGAGCAGCGCCGCCTATCCAAACTGCAACGATGTGAGCCACTCCAAAGGAGCGTGCTCCAGGGCTTTCGGCTGGGTCATCTTTATGCGGTCCAAACAAGACATTGTAGCGAGCCACAAGCCAAGCTCCCAACAAGAACCAAAAGATAAGAAATAGGATGAGTCCGATTTTTAAAACGAGCATGGTATGTGATCTTGAATATAAGGCTTAAAAATTATAATAGGCACGATTTGTAAGAGGTTACAGCTTCATCGTCGCTGCTGGTGTCGTCCCTTTCGTATTTTTTTCGCGGTCAAAAAAGCGTATTGCCAATGGCCTTTAGCCATATGAGTGCAGGCTACATGATTTCTTCCACGAATTCTTGCTTTTTAAAGCGTTTGAATTGGTGAGCTTCTTCACCCATGCCGATATAGCGCGGTGCGATCTTGAGTTCTTGGTAGATAGAGACGATGATTCCACCTTTGCCAGAGCCGTCGAGCTTGGTGACAACTAAACTATCGAGATCGATGACTTTGTTAAACTCGCGAGCTTGTTGCAGAGCGTTGCCGCCGGTGGTTGCATCGACCACGATCATCTTGGTGTGTGGTGCGCTTGGGTCTTGTTTGGCGATGGTGCGTTCGATCTTTTCTAGTTCAGCCATCAAGTTATGCTTCGTGTGGAGTCTTCCTGCGGTATCCAGAATGAGGAACTGTGTACCACTGTTGATAGCCTCTTGGTGAGCCTTGTAGCAAACCGAAGATGGGTCTGCATTTGGTGCTCCTTTGGTGATCGGGATTTGTACTCGCTCCGCCCAAACTTCTAGTTGTTCCACAGCTGCTGCACGGAAGGTGTCGGCAGCTGCAACCATCACGGAATACCCTTGTTCTTTAAATGAGGTCGCGAGCTTTGCTGTCGAGGTGGTCTTACCCGTGCCATTGACTCCTACCATCAAAATGACGTGGGGGAGTCCATCAGCACGTGGAACGAGATCAGAAAGATCATGAGGTAGGATCTCAGCAATGTGTTTCTTTGCCGTTTCGACCACATCTTCTCCGGAAATCTTGCGGCCAAGGTCTTGGAGCTCATCGACAATAGTCATTGTCAAACGGGCTCCGAGATCAGCTCCTATGAGATCAGCTTCTAGTTCCTCCCAATCTATTTCCGCACGGTTGCGAACCTTGTTGATGAACTTCTTAAAAAATCCTGCCATAACGACTTCCCTTTACGCCTAGATCAAGATCTGGTCAAGAACTGCTCGGTACTGAATGCTCTCATAGTGCTTGCTACAAGAAATGGTTTGGCGATAGCATGCTGAATGCTCCTGTCTTTAGCCCTGCCATTGTCGCAGTCATCTGATTTCTTGCCAATGGGACTGAATTCAGTAGTGGGAACGAGAGATCTCGAGCGGTGCCTAACAGGCAATAATCAGATTGGAAAAATGGCGTCGCCCAGCGAGTGGCGCGTTGGTAAAACTTCAGGTGGCTTTTTCGTCGCCTGGAGTATGAAGCAAGAGCTTGAGGGAGCTCCATCTCACGTAGGCATTGGGCCAGCGTGCTAGCATCCACTAACGCCAGATTGACTCCTTGTCCTAACTGTGGGCTGAGAGCATGTGCTGCGTCGCCTAGTATCGCCACATTGTCAGTATGCCATTTTTTCATCACATCATCGTGGTAGGCGGAGGCGGATAGATCATCGTGACTCCGAATTTGCTGCAGGAATTCCTCAGCGTGAGGAGCGAGCTCTATAACCGATTGCGTCCAAGCATCTAAATGAGTGGCCCTCCAATCATCGACTTTATCCATCCGTATCGACCAAAAAAGGCTCAACAGGTCGTCGTCAGTTCCTGTAGGGAGGAAACCACAGAGTTTATCTGTCGAACTAACTGACTGCCAGAGTTGGTTTGGCAGGAAAGCATCAGAGCGCTTTCCGATAAACCACAACGCCCCCCATGGGTATTGTTTATGAGAGTAGCTTGGTCTTATTTGCTCACGCAGTGCCGAGCTCGAGCCATCACAAACTAAGAGTAGGTCAAAAGGGCCGAATCGGTTGGAGTCGATATCGATGAGTGTGTGAATTGCATTACTGGTTTCAACCTGAGAAATCTCAGTTCCCCATATGAGGTTGAGCCCAGTTTCAGTGATAGCACCTTCTATTAATGCGAAAAGTGTGCAGCGGTGCGTGCCAGTTCGAGCGATTCCTTCGAAGAGTGCTCCATAGTGAAGATCGAGCATGGTTGCTCCAATGTCTTTGATACAGTGAGTTGGTCGATGACTGTCGTTGTGGAGAGCACAGCACCATGGATTCCCAGTTCACTGAGAACTAAGAGATCAGTCGGTTGAAGTAGAAAAAAACGGCGCCAATGGGGGAGTGCTCCGAAGCTCTTTCAAACAAGCACAAGGCATGGTCATCACTTGCCAATACAGTAGGGCACGCAAGCCCAGCACTGCTGAAGCATACAATAGCGATACGCAGTGGCTTGCTTATAGCACTTTTATCCAGTGAATCTCAGCCAGAGCCAACTGTAGCATCTCAGCGTGGATCGTCTCGATCGATGGGCTCGAATCGATGACTCTAGCATAGCTTTCATCCTTAACGCTGAGGAAAACGTCGCGGCAAAATTGAAGCGCATCGCGTTGTTCAAATTCATTTGCCTCATCACCACGGGAGCCAATGCGCTCCAGTGCTTGGTCGACATCGAGGTCGAGAATGAACAATATGTCAGGAGCTGGAGCAAAGGACTCGTTGGTCTTACGTAGCTCAGCCACATCAAATCCATTGGCACCTTGGTAAGCCATGGTGGAAAAATAATAACGGTCTAACACCACGTGAGTGCCGGCCTCAAGAGCTGGCAGAATCACATCATCCACATGTTGTTTACGGTCCTTGTGAAACATCTCTAGCTCTTCATCGGGAGAGAATCGCCCCTCAGTCATCGAAGCCCGGAGGATTTTTCCAAATGGACCATCCGATGGCTCGCGGTCCTGCAGAGCCTCTTCTCCACTTGCTCGTAGAGCGTCAGCTAGCATTTTGACCTGCGAGGATTTTCCCGTGCCGTCAATTCCTTCCACTACGATCAATAACCCACGCTTCTTTTGCTCATCCATTGGCTTGTTAGTACGAAAGCCAAGCGGGGGGCGCAAAACAAAAAACTCCAAGATGAACGAATCATCTTGGAGCTTTTAAAATGAGCATAACGTGGACTACTTCTTTAGGCGAAGGCTCGCCACGCTGTAGTCAGGATCGTCTGGTAGCACCTCGATGTCTACCAATGTACCAGCCCGCTCGATCATATGACGACAATCGGCAGATAGGTGGCGCAGATGAAGAGTCTTGCCAACATTACGGTAGCGCTCGGACATCGCATGGATCGCATCGATCCCTGAGTGGTCACAGATGCGCGCCTTTTCAAAGTCGATCACGATATTCTGCACGCCACTTCTGGCTTGGAAGTGGTCAGTGAAGTCGCTTACTGAGGCAAAATAAATCATGCCTTCCACTGCGTACACACGCTCTTCATTAGTCTCATTGACGAGTTCAATGGTTATGTGTTTGGAGCTTTTTACAGCAAACACAAGAGCGGAGACAATGATGCCAACAAACACAGCTAGTGCGAGATTGTGAGAGAAAATCGTCACGAAAGTTACCACGAGGATCACGAAGATGTCGGAATTGGGAACCTTGCCCATCGTCTTGAAGGTCGACCACTCGAAGGTCGCTATCACGATCATGAACATCACACCCACGAGGGCTGCGATAGGAATGCTGATGATGAGTTCGTACCCGAAAAGAATGAGCGTGCAAAGAGTAAGGGCGCCTACGATTCCTGATGTACGGCCACGTCCACCAGACTTCATGTTGAGAAGTGATTGGCCAATTGTAGCGCAGCCACCCATGCCGCCAAAGAATCCAGAAGCCATATTTGCCGCCCCCTGAGCGAGACACTCGCGGTTGGATTTTCCACGGCTATCAGTGATCTCATCAATCAACTGCAAGGTGAGCAATGACTCAATCAGTCCAACAATAGCGATGGTCAATGAGATAGGAAGGATGCCAGCCCAGAACGACCAGTCACCCCATGGTACTCCACTGAGATTGACTAAGGCTGGGTTGAATTGGGGATCCATGCCGGAGGACCCTGAGTTCGCTTCTAATACATCACCGACGGTACGTCCATCAACGAGTCCAAAATAGGTGATGAGACCAACACTAACAATCGCAACGAGCGAGGGAGGAATCGCTTTGGTGAGTTTGGGTAAAAACACTACAATCGCCATCGTAGCCGCGACTAGGCCGACCATCATCGCTAGATCTGATCCTGAGATCCATTCGAAGATACGTGCACCGTCATTGTCGAAATTCCCCTTGAATGTCTTAAAGAACTCAAGCTGTCCCATCGCAATCAATACTGCCAAACCATTAACGAATCCCATCATGACTGGGTGAGGGACGAGGCGGATGAGTCGACCCATTTTACATAAACCAATGATTGTTTGGATTATTCCCGCTCCGATAAGAGCGATGAAAAGGTACTTGTAGTCCATGCCAGCAATACCAGTGTCACCACCCATTTCAAAGGCTTTGGCTGCAACTACGGCTATTGCTCCCGTTGCACCACAGATCATACCTGGACGACCACCAAAGGCAGCTGTGATGAAGCCTATAAAGACCGCGGACCAAAGACCAACAAGTGGGTTCACCCCAGCAATGAATGAAAAGGCAATAGCCTCGGGGACAAGTACTAGGGATACAGTGAATCCCGAGAGACAGTCGTCCTTCAAGTTGCCGCGCTTCTTTTTGAATTTAAACATAGAAAACATTGTGTGTGGAATGGCTGGACTAAAGAGAAATCCCCACACAAGCAACCCCGAACTCCGACAACTAACCGAATTATACGCAGTGGCTCAAATTTTTACTCATATCAGGCAAGAATCAGCTTGCCTAAATCCACTCCATCCATTACCAAGCCCCCGCTGCCTCTGGCTCCACTCCGGGGGTGGCACTTTTTTTACAATGTGCTCCCTTAGCTCAGCTGGATAGAGCAACGGATTTCTAATCCGTAGGTCACAGGTTCGAGTCCTGTAGGGAGTACCATTGATTCGCCCTTGTTCCATATTGGTTCAAGGGATTTTTGTTGTCTTAATAAGTATTTGAGCCTGCAAGTTCATTTCCCTTAAGTGGCTCGTCATGTCCATTCCATTAGTCAAATGACGTTGTGATTGAGAAGACTATTTGCCCACACGAGCCAAAAGGAAAGCCACACTCAATCAAGAGTGCGGCTGGATAAAGTTTGGTTTGTCAATCGACGGCGGCACTAGTAGTGTGTGGAGTATTGCCTGAAAAATAGAGCCAGACCTGAGCCGCCGCCCTATACTGTAGGAGGTGTGCACTCAATGAGCAGAAATATGGGCAAAAAAAACCTGCATAGAAGCAGGTTTTAAAATGGTGGCCCATCTCGGATTCGAACCAAGGACACACGGATTTTCAATCCGTTGCTCTACCAACTGAGCTAATGGGCCACTTTGAAGTGTTTTCCGTTCAGCGGCGCTAGCTGCGTTGCGGTGCGCGTTGTGTAAGGTGTGGTGGGGGATTTGACAACCTAAAAGTGCTATGAATGTGTTCTTTTTTTTCGCGGTGTCCGCTGAGGTTAAATCTATATTTTGCGCGTATCATTCTCCTAGAGATGGTTGGAGAGGATTTCGAGCGTCATGTGGATACTCATACCAAGGCTCTTTTTTGAAATGATGTCCATGTTATCCGCTGAGGTGTGCCACCATTTATTTGTAGAAAAGTCACCAATGAGGTCAATTGTGGGAATATCAGCGATAACAATCATTGGATAATGGTCGTCGAGGAAGGATCCTGAGCTCTTTCCGAAGTGCTTTTTAAGCCCGAGTTTGCTGCGTGCTGCGTCATAGCTGCGGGTGAGTTGTTTTGGTGTGTCGGAGGGGATTTTGATGTTGAGATTT
>NZ_JBDOPO010000305.1:0-4534 GCF_039830215.1 Rubritalea sp.
CTTTGGGGTATGGCCATAAATGTAATAACTTAATAATAGACTAACCCATACTGTGGCAATCTTATTTGCGAATCAACGAGCAATCGCCGCGAAATACAATAACCTTATCCTATCACTCTGTTTGTCATTACTATTGTGGTAAAAAACAACGTTATAAATGCTTCGCGCGACCATATCATGGATGTGGCATTTTTTGTGCTTTCTTAACTGATGTGTAAAAAAGAAGTACGAGGATTACATCTAGAAGTCGTTTTGTTTGAAAAATCCCAAAATGGTTTGAATATGTACTTATTTATCTGTGGCTTAGTGAGTTTAGTTAGACCCACAAAATAGTTTTCCCTTCACCTAAGTTAGTCTTTTGGGTTAGATCTGAAATATCACAGTCAGCCATCGCTGATGCCTTGCAAAAGTGTGCTAAGTTCCTACTCTTTCTGGACATGGATTCACCCTCATTGACTTCCGGCTCACTGCCATTGCACATTCGTCGAATTGCCCTGCCAATGAGCATCGGGTATTTTTTTAACACAATGTATAATGTGGTGGATTCCTTCTACGCTGGACGCATTTCGACCGAAGCCCTCGCTGCGATGGCTCTATCCTTCCCTTTGTTCTTTATCATTGTTGCCATCAGTGGAGGCCTCGCACGTGGAGCATCAGCTTTAATTGCCAACGCCATTGGCGCCAAAGATAAGGATCTAGAAGCCACGCTTTCTGGGCAAGTTTTCTCACTGGCATGCGTTTGCGCCCTTGCAGTCAGTATTTTTGGGCTCAGTACGGCCACTCCGCTTTTTAAAATGCTCGGAGCCAGTGATAACTACCTCTCGCTGGCAACCAGCTACACCACCCCTCTCTTCATCGGCGCGGTCTTTTTCCTGCTCAGCAGCATGAGCAATGCCATTCTACTGGCACACGGCGATAGCAAGACATACAGCAGGGTGCTTATCATTGGCTTCTTTCTTAATCTAATTCTCGACCCATGGTTTCTCTATGGCGGCTTTGGCCTGCCTGCAATGGGAATAAAAGGTATAGCATGTGCGACCGTGTTGATCCAAGCGATCGGCGGTTTCTATCTATTCTCCGTGGTGGTTCGCCGTGGTCATGTGACACTACGTTGCACTGAACACTTGAAGCCTAAGTTAAAAACTTATGGTCAGATTTTGCGCCAAGGAATCCCGACTAGCTTTAACCTAATGTCTATCGCGATGGGTTTTTTTGTCACCACCTACTTCCTCAAGTTTTATGGTGAAGGAGCAGTAGCAGCCTTCGGTGTGGGCACGCGGATCGAACAAATGGCCTTGCTCCCTGCTATCGGCCTAGGTTCTGCCATTGTCTCTATCGTGGGCCAGAATAATGGAGCCGGCGAAATCGAGCGCGTGCGGGAATGCGTGCGTCTCTGTTTTAAATATGGCCTCTACCTGATCATCACAGCTTCCGTGTTGCTCTTCGTATTCGCCACTCCATTGGTTCAACTCTTCACTGAGGACTCTGAGGTCATAGAGACCGGCACGCGCTATGTTCGCATCGTGTCCTTCATCCAGTGGGCCTACGTCGCTGGATTCATCTACATCGGTTTCCTTCAGGCTATGAAGCGGCCGATGTACGGATTTGCCGAGGCTTTGACACGCAAGGTTATCCTACCTTTGGTGGTGTTCAGCTTAGTCGTACATTTTTTCCAACTAAGTCTTGAGGGTTTTTGGATGGCTATGTGTGCGATAAATATCGTCATGGCAGGCATCACTATCAGCTACGGGCAATCGGTGCTTCGCAGGCTGTGCTAGTCATCGGTCAATGGTCAATGGTCAATGGATTCTTAGTACCATTTGATAGTTTCTCAGTCATCCCGTAGCAACTCAATGAGTATCTGTCATGCTTGAATGGGCATTGCTTTTTTTGACCGATGCGGTGGCTTCATTTTTTATTTTAAAAGTCATACTAGCTATACAAAGGTTTCCTTCTCGCCTGTTGCCTCATGCGGACATGCTGTAGCTTTACTCGGTACGATGTTTCACAGGTTGCCGCATAGGATGAAGACCTCTCCCTGTCTCATAGGATCTGAGCCGTTCTCATTAGGTATATTCGGCCACATGCCACCCCACGAACTACTGCGAGTAGGCTGGAAAAATGATTAGACCAATCTGCTATTTGACCTTGCAAACACATCAAGAGCTAAAGGAGCAGGGCTGACCATAGTTGCCAGCGTATTGTATGTAGACTAAGGCCTAGAAAATCATAAATTTGTGGGCTATTTTATTTGTTTACAGTAAACTTTGGTGCCACAGCGAACTTGATAGAAAGCACCACGACTACTTGCCTCCCAGTCCGTAATATTGGTGATAAAGACCACTACCTTTTGTTTCAGTCGATGATTAAAATCCTCTCAACTCAGCGCATTGGCGTCGGGTACTGCTGTTTCTCACTCGTTGGATTTTTTAAAGGATGAGGACATCACGTATGAGTATATATTTCTCTTGGGCTTCTTGAGTAGATCATTTCGTACTGTGTATGGCTATTGTCTATAGTCACCCAGAAGCCCCCCTTTGGCAAAGCTCGTAGCGATGCGTAAAGTTCACATAGGTTGTGTCGAATAAATCAATATCGACTTGCTGAAGGTGAGCGCAGTAAGTTGCTGCGCGGGTGTCATCGTGGTGGCGAACCGCTTCACGAATAGCACAAGACGGCAGAAAGCTCTGTAGGTTCCGGGCTCCCGCTAAGCTATCTGTCCAACGTGAATAAATAGGCAGTTTTAACGCAAACATCATAATGTCCTGTGGCGTGCATGAGTGGCGCGACGAGCAGGCTTACGACATGACTCCATGCTGTAAATGTTTGAACTGGTTTATCCATGCCCCTGCTTTCTAGAGAGCTTGCTGAGCTGAGTGAGCACAGGCAGTTTGTCTTTGGATTGGCTTGTAGTGTACTAGGTCTATTATAAGGGCGATCAGCCATACAAATGGTCAACCTAAGAGATGGCTGTGGAATCACCAATTGAATAAACGAGCTCAGAGCGCTGGGGAAAGACCAAGATCGTTGATTGAGCCCGTGTCATAGGTGGCGACAAGTAGATTCATCACCGTGAATAATCATAACACATTATATACCAGTAACTTGCGCAACCAAATCTACACAATCAATTAACAAATACACCCTAAAGCTAAACCTCACGCCTAACTATTAAAATGTTGATCAATACAATCTAATCGCACACCAACTGAGTGAATTTTCGGAGTGATTGGTTGAACTCATCGATCCTACCCTCTTCCAACTGAGTCTTGCGTTCTATGTAATCTAAGGTAGATAGCTCACATGGAAATTGTCACACTCGATGAAATCACCCAAGGTCAGAACTGGGTTGGTCTAGGTATTGCAGGGAACCAGGCTGAGCATCTTGTTCAAGCGGGTGAGGCAGATGACTTCAAAGAAGTTGTAGCGTTAGAAAATGCCCCAAAAGGGATGTTCCCATGGTATATTTCAGGTTCTGATAGCTTCCTTTCCGTTAATCCCCTTTCGCACGCTCTGCTTAATAACAATGGCGAGGGATTCCTCCAGCCCGAGCCTGAAATCGCACTGGTGGTAAAATTCGAGTATGCTGAAAGTGGTCCACAGCTGTTAGACGGCATCTCGGTACTTGGTTTCAGCTCCTTTAACGACTGCTCTCGCAGAGTCGCAGCGTCAAAGATCAGCAAAAAAAAGAACTGGGGAGCTGCTTCACAGGGGATGGCTAAAGAAATTCTAAGCATTGATGACTTCACTCAGAAAGGAGGCTCGATCGACAACTACCGCCTCACCTGCTACCTCAAACGCGATGGCGTACTCATCCCTTACGGTAAAGACACCGCCGTTACTGATTACTGTTATTTCAATCAGACTTTAGTCGATTGGATGGTGAACCAGATCAACACTCAGCTAGACCATGGACCGCTCGAGCCAATAGGTCCGATGTTAGCTAAATCCAAACCGTCTTACGGTGTGGTAGGTATCGGAGCGACTTGCTATTCCGAATTTGGCAACAGCGAGATGCGTTTCCTAAAAGAAAACGACGAAATCTTCGTCATAGCCTACGACGGAACTCAATACACCAGAGCAGGAGAACTCGAGGCTCTCTTGAGTGAAAACAAGGTACATGAGTGCAAAGCCCTGATCCTTCAGCAACAAGTCACGACTATTTAAGTTATCAGCATTTCGACGTAGGCTAGATAGAGAAGAATCAACTGAGTGCATACAGCTGTCATCCATTCTGTCTTCGATTACCCTTAGATAGATTTCAACTAAGTGATGTGCGCCAATTATATTGTATGGAGGTCAGTTGAGCGATGTGTGAATCGACTACATTCTAGGCCAGAAGATCCTCATAATTTGCCTCAGTTTAGTCATCATAATAACCGACTTCTAGTAATACTCCCTGCATACCCCATAGGTCTGGGCTTGACTTTGACATATCCAAGATGCTTGTCCATTTCGCCCTGTAGAGCACTTGCTTAGAGGCGTCACACGATCATGTTTTGAGGTTGGCTTCCATGGGCTGCTAGCACACCAG
>NZ_JBDOPO010000305.1:4544-6455 GCF_039830215.1 Rubritalea sp.
CCAGCATTAGCTCTCACGACCCTCTGCTGTATGATGCACGCGTTGAAGAAAATCATAATCGGCTAGTCTCCTTCACATTTTGATTTCTTCATTGTTCGTATCTTGCAAGTGCGACAAGAAAACAATTTTATACTCAAGCTTCTAGAGTCAAATTGGATACAGCTAGCCACTATGTAATTTTAAATCGAGAGAGTCCCTCAATTACGAGCTTGGCTCAGGGTGCCTTACCAACCAATCCGGCAGACACCGTATTACCCAAGAATATGTTAATCTCTCCTACAAAAGATTTTGAGGTAGACCGGTGCTTTAGGAATGCAAAGTAACAATAATTTATCATGATACCCCTAAAGTAAGAAGTTTGTCACAGTTGAAACATTTCAGCATCGACAAACCACTGGGCGACGTGTTCTCATCCACTTTTCCCAATTTTCCGTTATGAAACATTTACTTTCTATTGAAGAGCTCGACGCTGGTCAGCTCAATGGTCTCGTCGTCTCAGCCATTCAGCTCAAAGCTGAACGCGGCAACCACAGCAGCCAACCACTCGCTGGGCAGACTTGGGCAATGATTTTCACCAAGTCCTCCACCCGCACACGTGTATCCTTCGAAGTTGGTGTACGCGAACTAGGAGGCACAATCATGTTCCTTTCCTCTAACGATATCCAACTTGGTCGTGGTGAACCAATCAGAGACACTGCTCGTGTGTTAGGTCGCATGATTCACGGGTGCATTATCCGCACTTTCGACCAGCAAGACGTAGTCGATTTCTCCGAATATGGTCAAATCCCTACGATCAATGCTCTGACTGACGAAGAACATCCCTGCCAGATTCTTGCTGACCTACTTACTGTGAAGGAAAAGTTAGGAACTTGGGTAGGCAAGAAAGTCGTCTTCATCGGCGATGGCGACAACAACATGTCACGCTCATGGATCTGGGCAGCAAAACACCTCGGCTTCGAGCTCGTGGTTGCCGCTCCAGCTTCCTGTATGCCTCCACAAGAGTGGATGGATAAGGTCAATGCTCCAAACGTGACTCTCACCTCTGATGCTGCGGCTGCGGTGAAAGGTGCAGATGTGATCAACACCGACGTCTGGCTCTCTATGGGCCAAGAAGGACAAGCTGAAAAAGAAGCACTCTTTGGCGACTACCAAGTAAACTCGAACCTACTCAGCAACGCTGCTGACGGCCACATCGTTCTACATTGTCTCCCAGCGTACCGTGAGAAAGAGATCACAGAAGAGGTTCTCGAACTGCACGCCGATACCATTTTCCAGCAGGCTGAAAATCGCCTGCACGCTCAGAAGGCAGTCCTAGCAGCTGTTGCGGGCTAAGGAGTTGATCAATCTTTTCCACCGAATGACCCAAGGGACAACACTGTCGCGTGGGTCATTTTTAGTCTAGATCGAGACCACCTAGGCGGACGTCTCCCAAAAAATAGCTAGCTAACTATTAATCAGACCCGTTCCATCCATTGTTAAATGCCTCATTATGCAGCATGCGCTAAATAGTACTCACTCTTTTCTATAGGCACCTCAGTGATTGTTGGTGGGAGCTGCGCTTCTACTAGCTCATCTGCATGGTAGTCGATGAAGGTTTGTTCTAGATGGGCGCAGAGATCGGCGATCGTTTGCTTCTTGCTCACGCGGTACTCGATCATCTCTTTATGCGTCGTTGCTGGATAACTCTTGATTACAGCATGCTCGCTGCCCTTCACGCCCACCCCCGCAGCCTGAATATCGCTTGCTCGTTCAGTGAAGTTTCCTACCACATCATTGAGATAGCCGCTCATACGCGTTCACTTAGTGCGTAACTAATCGAAAATAAATCAATAAAAAGCTTGAAATAGTGAGTGCGTCGGCATGCTTGGCATGTCTAAACGCTTACACACCAACGACTCACAGCTCAACTTA
>NZ_JBDOPO010000312.1:0-1573 GCF_039830215.1 Rubritalea sp.
CATGCTACCAATTTGGGTCCCTTACCTTGAAGAGTCAGATGAAGTTAAGCAGCAGTTAAAGACGATCAGCGCTGCTAGCATTGACCGATCATTGAAGGGTTTTAAGGTTAAAAATGGCAAGAAAGTGCGGCCACCAAAACCAACCTCAGGAGTTAAAAGTCTGGTTGAAGTTCGAGCTGAAAGCTGGGCCACTAGTGAGCCTGGGTGGACTGAAGTTGATACTGTCGCGCACTGCGGAGGAGACATGAGTGGTAGCTTTATTTGGACACTCACCAGTGTTGATGTGGCCAGCGGGTGGACAGAGCTCCGAGCTATATGGAATCGGGGGCAGCATGCCTCGTTACAAGGTTTGGAGTCGATTTATAAGAGCCAACCATTCAAGTTATTAGGGCTAGATAGCGATAATGGAGGCGAGTTTTTGAACTACTTTGTCTACGATTGGTTAAAGCAAAAGGGCATCCATCAGACAAGATCGCGACCCTATTTTAAAAACGATCAGGCCTATGTGGAGCAGAAGAACTACACGCACGTTAGAGGCTTTCTTGGATATGATCGTCTTTACCATCAAGAGCAACTAACTGAGATCAACGAATTACTTAAGCTTTGGAGTCTGTGGAAGAACCTCTATAGCGTCACAATGAAGCAAGTGAGCAGAGTCCGCGAAGGTTCAAAACATGTTCGTCGTCATGCAAAGACAAGCCACTCACCAGCTTAGCGATTACTGATGAGCGGTAAACTCTCCGATGAGCACGCATCGTTCATCGAGGATCAGCTCTCGACAAATAATCCATTTAAGATGAGGGCCGAGATCAGAAAGAGAGAGGACGCCTTTTGGGCGAAACGAAAACAGCTCATCGAAGGGGAGACGCACGAATCGCTTGCCTCGGAAGGCCGTTCTACGCTACGCTCCGAATAGCCTTCCGAGGCAATAACTAAACAAAAATCAGAGAAGCGTAGAGTGTCCTAATTATGAGGCAACAGGTGAAGAGATATGTTACATGTGTTTGACGTGGGGTGCTAATTTTTTTCTATCTAAACTATGGATTAAATGAGTAGGTAATTCGGGCATCTCCAGAAGGTTTTCCAATCATGGTGTCGATCCAAAGCTAAGACGGTAGTCGACTTCAGTTGGCGGCTCGTAGTGAGGCCCAGCTGTCTCAGTGGAGTCACGCTACAGCTCTCTATTTATTGTGGTGAAAATTTCATAAGAATCTAATCCATAGAGTATATTGAGTCACTCTTGCGGTGCGGCATCAATATGGTATACCCCTCTTCTCGACTTAGGTGTTTGTATGACATTTGGCACTGGGTTAGTTTCATTTCTATGAAACGAATGCTAAGTTAATCAGTATTTGAGTAGCCAATTCAGTCAAGTTGTCGTGGGGGCGAATTCGGCAGATCAAGATTACCGAGAGCTCACAGAGAGATACACACTGAAGCGTTGAGTGAAATCTCTAATCTAAGAATCTTTAGCAAAAGCCATTGGCCTGCACGCTAAGGGGCGCAGGAAACACTAGGATGCGGAGCTGGAGCCAATGATGCCAATCTTAGCAAAATGTATTCCAGATCTAGG
>NZ_JBDOPO010000357.1:0-6420 GCF_039830215.1 Rubritalea sp.
GATAGAAATATGTAGTGGACCGATTAACAACGAGCATGCAAAAATCGGGGGTAGTGCCCATGTGAACAAAAAATATCACCTTTATTATGGAAGAGGGAAAGGTGGATATCTCAGAATTGCCGTAACACGAATTGATAATGTCCCTCAGATTTCGTTTATTTGGCACGGTGATCAAAAATCTGGCGGATCTATAAATAAAGAATTACTTTTTCACGCCTCACAGGTTAAATAAGCCTGCGGTTGGATTGTAGAGAACCTACCGCTTATGTGGAAAGTTTTCAACGCAGTTCTGTTGCGGACTGTAGCTCGATTGAGTCTCTGTCTCGGGTTAGCCCCTGCTGGGCGGGCATGCTGTTTCTTTGGCTGGACGACCAGAAACAGAATCACAGTACGTTTGGCTCGGTTTCACGGGACAACTCCTGTCTCTGATATCATCTACACCAAAATCAAGGAAGGCTTGCTTTATCTAGCAGTTGTTATGGATCTCTTCTGTCACACGATTCTTTTTCACCAAAGCGGTATTAGCAATACCTACAGAAAATTTGACTAGGAGCTTAGGGCTAGGAGTTTCAGATTGGATACTAGACTTCACTCAGACAATTGTTCACTCGGATCGGGCCACCCAGTACACCAGTCAAGCGCTTAGCGATCAGCTGGCTGCACTTCGAATGGAGCGATTGATGTCGGTACAAGGTCCTAGCTACGGCAGTGCTAGCTGTGAAAGCTTCTTTAGTACTCTCAGGCGCGAGCTGATGCCAGATTACCGCATTTTTGAAAGCCGTAGGGAAGCTCTACTGAGGTCGTTTGAGCAGATTGAAGGTATTTGGGGGGCAAGCGCAACACGCTAGGTAACCTATTCCCGCTGCAGTTCTTAGAGCTACATTGCAACCTCGAAAAGTAGCCAAACTAATCACCAAAACACTCCCTGTGCGAAATGTGGGGGAATGCTCACGTCAGTCCAGGATGTGACCATTCCTGAGTAGATACTCAAAAATGGTGCGTTTACTCTTCTTTGGCTGCAGCTTCTTCAGCAGCGAGCTCGGCTGCAAATTCAGCTTCTTCCCTTTCTTCATCGGTCATAGCTGCAATTCTCGCGGCTTCAGCAGCTTCTTCTTCGGCGACTTGTTGTGCCGCTTGTTTTGCGAGTTTAGCCTCTTCCTTGGCCAAACGCTTATCTAGCTTCTTCTGCTCACGATCGCGTCGTTTTTGGTCTTTGCTTGGTGTGAAGGCCATAGGGTAGTCTTGTTGTATTTGTGGTGGCAGGCTAATCCAGCCTCGATAACTGTGCCTAAATAGGCTGCTGCGCTGCTCTAATACGTTCGGAAGGAGGTGGCAAACAAGAAAAAATGAACGGAATTACATATAAATGAGCTAAACGTAGAGATTTTGGCTGGCCATTCGTGTCACAGGAATAGGCAACCTCAATAGATTTAAAGCATATTCAATGAGGTTTGGAATAGTTTGACCCCATGGTACTTTGCTAGAATTGGGCTAACATTTTGTTAGATTTCGCATTAACTGATAGGAATTATCTGATGCTCTAGATGCGTGAGCCCAGCTGAGGCTATCGCTAGATGGAAAAAAAAAGTTCGATAGTTGGTAATGAGTGCGACTCTGAATGATGCGAGATTGAGCATTGCTTAGTCAGTTCAGAGCGAAATTAGCTTCTGCGTTTTTTCAGAAACTGAGTGAGTGAGCGTTCCTTTTCGGCGGAGTGTTTACCTTGACAACGCCAGAGTACTTTTCCTGTGGTATTGAGAAGGAATAAGTGAATATCGTTTTCGTCCGGGATTTGTAAGGTCTGGTTGAATGGAGCTTTATCTATATAGATGGTGAATGTGCGCTCTCTGGCTGCCCGAGCTTTGACTCCACTGCGCATGCCAGCGTTGAGAAGGGATCTCCTAATGAATCCCATTTTGTAAATAGTGGGGATTTCGTAGTAGCGAAACATTTTCCCAGGCTTGTTGTAACGACGTTCAAGTGTGTCTCCCGCAGCAAACCAAGTGTCGACGAGTTGTTGATGATTGCGCTTAAATGCCACGATCATGAGTTTGTAGTCGCCATCGAGTTCGTCTGGGATCTTCTTCTTTTGTTTAGCTAGATTACTAAAAGTGTGAATCGGGAATTGCATGCCAGTTTTCTTTACATCAATGGGAGCAACTTCAGCTGAAACTGACATATGGAGAGCAAAAAGGCCCAAAAGAATGAAGCGGAAATTGAGGATCATAGTCACTGAGTATGCATCAAGATGGATTAATTACAATCAACGGATTTAAAGAGTAATTCGGTGCTTCCAGCCGTTTGCGAGTTGATTGAGCATTCGTGGAAAAATGATTAAATGGAAGGGGTAGGTGCATGCCCAGTAGAGTCTCCCAAATAGCCCACGGGGTCGGAAGACCGCTCGCTGTTTAATAGAGTTAGAACCAACGCTATATTCGAGCCAGGCCTCACCAGGTAGCTTCATTTCAGCAAAAAGTATCAATCTGCCAGCGTCTTTATCAACTAGGATGACTCGCCAGAAATCTAGTGCATCACCAGTGCTTAATTTGTATGGGTCACGTCTGCCTCTGCGCATGCCGGAACCACCAACGCATTTATCCATCATTCCTCTGAGGTGCCATGCCCAGTCCATGCTGGGCCATCCAACTTTTCCGCCGAGGCTCCAAACGGCATCTATGACCTGTTGGCGAGGTGCTCGTATGACTATTTTTCGAGAGTCGTGGAGTATGCCGTGTTCAGGTATTTGGATATTACGAATGTGGCGAGAATCCACCTTGCCTGATGCTAGCGAGTTGAACCAAACTGATGGGACGCGGTTTTGAGCTACGACCGAAAGTGCCAGCTTGATAGATTGTTGGTAGCTGAGAAGGTCCTGAGGGACGAGCTCTTTTATTCTCGATTCTTCACACGTGGTTTCAATATGCAATGAGCTAACTAGTGCTCTGGCGAGAGGAAAGCTAGTGGCTGTCATGAAATAAAGCCAATAGGCTGAGAGTTTGGGGCTCAAAAAAGGCACGGGTAGAATGAACCGTCTCAGACCTCGGACGCGAGCATATCCCTCTAGCATCATCTGGTAGGTGAGAACCTGAGGACCTCCAATATCAAAAGTCTGATTCAAAAAGAGTTGTTTATCGGAGGGGTCGGTGACTCCTAGCAAGTACCCTATGACATTACGGATAGCAATCGGCTGGCACTTTGTGCGTGTCCACCTTGGGGTAGACATAACAGGCAGTTTTTCAACGAGGTCTCGAATGATTTCAAAAGAAGCGCTTCCGGAGCCAACTATGATTGAGGCGCGGAGTGTGGTGAGAGGAGCATTCCCGTTTGCTAGAATGCGGGCCACTGTAGCTCTAGATTCGAGATGATCTGAAAGCTCCGATCCTTGTGGGGAGATGCCACTGAGGTAGACGACTTGGCCTAATGGCACAGGCTTGATCCATTCCGTGAAATTTTGAGCACAGATTTTTTCCTGACAAGGGAAATTCTTACCAGCTCCCATGGAGTGGAGTAAGTAGTAAGCAGCGTCGATCTCTCCGAGTTGATCAGCATTTTCTAAGCTTTGAAATTTTAAAAAGTCTCCCTCGATCACCAAAAGTTGCGGTGTCCATGCTTTAAAGTTTTGGATTGGGAAGCGGTCCTTGTTTCGAACTATGGCGATGACAGAATAGCCTAGTTCTAACAATTGTGGGATGAGTCGTAGACCAATATAGCCATTCGCTCCAGTTACAAGTACTCGCATCTTATTAAGCTACCACAAGGAGTGTGGGTAGTGGAGTAGATTTTCTAGACATTTTTTAGCTCTATAAGAGGAGCTTAGTTATTAGTTTCAGCCCATGTCTTCATTTGTGCATGGGCCACGGAGGAGATTTTTGGCCTCCCGAATCCATGGGTATTGCGACTGGCGTCGCTGAGAATTTGGTAGGTATTGTAGGGCTTTGATAACCTATGAGTGTAGCTAAGTTTGCGTGAGATTTTGAATATAGAGTTATAGGCATCTCGCGGTGGCTCAAACCTATCTGGAACGTGTGTGATGACTTTTTGTTGGATGTAAACGGTCTCACCACAAGGGAGAATTTTTTCGATATTTTCCAGGTGTGTGAGACAATAGCCGGGGATGGTATAGCCGGCAAAGTGGCTGACATTGTGATATGTTCGAACTTTTGAAGGTTCTAGGTAGAATTTCTTTTTTCCGTCAATGGCCGAGCGTTCAGCTGCACGCACCAATGAAAAATAGGAGACGGCTTCGGGGCCTGGGAAATTATAACTTTCAAAGCCAATTTGGTAGTTGTTCTGCGACTTACGCGTTTCGGTGTAGCCTCCCCAGTGGAGGCTAGAGCCCTGCCAATTACCAGTAGGACGACTAGTGAGGGGGCGGTAGTGTGCTGTGGTGCAAGCTGAGAAGAAGCTACTGAGCAGGACAATGATTAGAGCTGAGTTGCGGTGGGTCATGCATTTGAGACGCGAAGAATCTCTAGTTTATTCAATGAAATAATAAAACCGCGCTGACTGCCTCTAGTTAGCTTCGTTAAAGAAGCTCTCTCCAAACCTTGCGGATGATAGCGTGACGAAGATGGCGTCGATCTGTTCTGCCCCCACAGATCTCCAAAACGGGGCATTCTGAGTTCTCTATGTAAGATGTTGTTTAGCTTAATCAGCGAGCTGCGAGTCCTAGCTTGAAAGTCGATTCGCACGATTAGTGTGATAGTGCCTAGTGGTCATCCGTACGCTTCTCGTGGGGATGATGCATCAAGCTTGCCGGACGGGTTGGTAAACTATTTCTACCAAGGTGAATGGGGAGATTATTTGTAAGAATTTACCGGAGGTCTCTGATCAAGGTTGGCTTCTGCTTGCAGGGCTTCCTGAATTTTGAGTGCTGCGTATGCATCGTTGGCGGCGTAGAGCAGTTGGCGTGGGCTGAGTACGCGCAGCGCCCAGTTGCTAGTAGTGGTAGATTTAGATTTCTTGAAACATTGCTTGAGCACTACTCCCATGGCTCCTCGGACGCCGATTTGGCCTTGATATCCACGTTTGTGGAAGACTTGGTCGAGGTCGAGAACGTGTTTGAGTGCGAGGCCAAAGCGTCTCCGAATCTGAGTGTGGTCATTCTTCAGGCCGAACCCCACCTTGAGGACTTTCTCGGAAGCAATGATTTCAGCGCAAGCTTTCTCACACTCGCTTCGATACAGTTGGAAAATGAAGGCTTTATCGGTCAGGGCGAACTGAACGACGTGTGGGCCGTGGCTTTTCTGGCCGACGCGGAAAGTTGGTTTAGCTTCGGTGTCAAAGCCTGCAATTCCAGCGCGGAAGATTTCATCGACTGCATTTTTACATTCGACCTCGGTAGCCGGCACTATGACCTGGTCTGGCGAAACTCCAGAGAAGGCAGGTAGCAGAGCTACCTCCTCTTTTGAGGGGCCCATGAGCCGAGCTTTCTTCGGGATAGTAGATACATTTCTGTTGGCTCTGGAGTTCGGTGACGCGGAGGCCGAACGCCGGCGTCGGTGGTTGGGACGGGGTTCACTCATGTAGTTGTTTCTGCTGAAGCCTATTTAAGAGGGTAGGGCTAATGAAGTCGAGAGCTCACACAAAAAATGCCATGGTGATGACCATGACCCCAAGGCATTTTTATAGGTTGTTAATGAATTTCTAATTTTGTGCAGTTTCGAATAAAATATCGAGAGCTTCTTGAGGATGCTCTTACTTTACTATTTTTTGAACATGGTTGATAGGTAATTCTTACTAGCGTACTTGTTGCTCAATAGTTTGAAGTCATGATCTTACAGCCTGAGGAGGCTTTTTCCTTTATCTTGTCACCTTATTGCTTGAGCAATTGTTCCTATGGAGATGTGTTGGTTAAAAAGCAGGCTAAATGGGCAACAGCAGAGTTGATCCTACAGACATGGCCGCTGGGGTCACAGAAGCAGCCTTCTGGTTAGCTGAAGGAGCTGTGTAGTCGGAGGTTAGCATCGTACCTTAGCCAACATCGTCACCTTTGAGCATGTGTCCTAATCTGAGCGACGCTGGGCGGTTGAGCTTGATACTGTCTACGTTGCCCCTTTCCAAACACCAATTGCCCTGCGTGATGTCCTCTTCTTTGTCGATTGATCGGCATGGCCATGGTTTGCCTGACTTTTCAGTGATACGGCAGAGGGCCGAGTCTGTGATTTCGTTGACCAGCAGTGAAACGGCTTTTACTCTGCGGCCATCTGCTAGAATGATAGTGAACTCTACTCCCGCAGTGAATTCGACTACATGAGCAGCGGTGAGGGTCAGGCCCTCGGGTGAGACATTGCATCCTTAGCCTCTGTGCCATACCTAGAGCCATGGCTACTCTGGTAGCTTGGCTGGCATCTGCGATTTCTAGCGCATGGGATTAGACCTCACTGAGGCTAGTTGAAGTTTAAGATGTTAGGGCGCCAG
>NZ_JBDOPO010000144.1:0-6401 GCF_039830215.1 Rubritalea sp.
TCTGTATAAGTCGTAGTTCAACCCCCCACCATACAATTGTACTTAATCTACTGAAGCGTCTTCATCAGCAGAACAACCCGTCAGATATTCATGAGGCCATAGCGCAATTGGCAGAGGGCATCAATGGTGATGGTGATGGTGATGGTGATGGGAATCTGGAGTATGTCACCCGCATTTCACTACTCATGGGAGATCGAGCTATTGGGGAGAAATTGCTCAAACACTATAATGAAACATATGCGCGTTCTTATTTTAGCTCCCAGGAATATTCAGATGAAGAATTTGAATTGTTGGGCACCCCAAATCCAGTCACTCAGCCCCAAAAATTCGAGCTCTGGCTACAGGCCGAGATTAAGCGAGAACTTGATGATGATCTTGCGTTGTTGGAAGAGCAGTCGAGCAAGGTCGAGGAGCTTGTCCGCTTCTATTATAACCGTGGTGAGCGCGAGCAAAGTCTGCGTATCCTCAAGCCGCTACTCGATGCTCTACTAGATGACGGTGATGACAGGTGGTTTAAGATTGTCGGTGAATTGCCTATTTATGGGATGGGAGAGCTTGTAGCCCAGTTGGCTGGAGAACGTGGCAATGAGGATAATACTTACCTTCAGTTAAGTCATGAAATTTTTGGCAATGTAGAAGAGATGGATTGTATTTGGAACCAAGTGGAGGAACTCTCCGTTGGCGCCACAGATTTAGAGCGTTTCCAGAGTGTGCTGGAGCTGATGGGGGTGGACCACGGGTTGACATCCGAGAAAAAATCTATACTCAATCAAATTGAAGACCGTCTTGAGCTAGCAAAAGGCCGAGCGCGAGTCGATTTACTAGTTGCTCTAGCTTTTGCTGCTGAGAGACGTAACGATTTTGAGGCAATGTTAGATTACTACAAGGAGCTATGCGAGGATCGGGGGTTGTTGGAGGAGCGAGAATTTCACCTCAAATACCAACTTGCAGCGGAGGTTGTGTTTGATTGGGAAGAGCTTGTAAAATCTTACGATCTAAGGCCTGCATCCTATCTCAAAAGCCCAACGCGACTTGCTCGCTACGCTATAGCAAAACGGAATTTAGGTGAAAAAGAATTTGCAGACACATTGTTAAATCAGGCAATACTACTCACTTTAGGACAAACCAAGGAACTAAATGAATTTGCAGCAGTCCTGCATGAATGTGGAGCTCGAAATGATGCGAAGACAATATGGCTTGAGCATATTGCTTGTCTAGACGTAGGAAGCTGGGGGTTTTACTACACACTCAATTATATTAATCACCAATCGCGTTTTGCGATAAATGAAGCAGATTGGAAGCTAGCATCGTCACTCTCGTTAGCAGAGTTGACTTTTCTTCTGGAGCCAAGTCTAAGGCCGAGTCATTACTACACTACACTTCGCAGCGGTTATACAGCGATTTACACAGCAGGGATGGCATTACTAGAGCGGGGCGATAAATCTGGTGCTCTAGATATGCTTGAGTACGCACACGGCATCCTTCCTGGGGACGGCACTTTGGCTGACGATTTCTTCCCAGGCTTGGTGGGTACACCTTTAAAAAAAGAGGTTAGCAAGTGGTTCAATGAGTCATGGAATCATATTGAAAAAGAGATCGCAGCCTATCCAAATGATCATAACGCTCGCAATACTGTAGCTTGGTTGGGCTCGAGAGCTGGCATGAGGTTAGATGATTCCCTAAAGCATGCGAAGTTTGCTTTACGCTTTCAGCCTCAGCAGCCTGCTTATTTAGACACACTAGCCGAGGTCTATTTTGCCAAACGAGATCGAGCTAACGCCATAAAGTTTAGTGACATTTCTCTCAGTCACATAAAAACGGGAGCGCACGCATACACCAGAAATGCCGATAGTTCAGCCAGTATGTATAGTGAATTGACGCAACAAAATATCCGCTTTAAAAATGAAGATTTTTCAAGTCGGTAATTAGGTGTTCAAGTTCTTATTCACATGTGGCGAATATTTATTATCACCTCCCTTGTCCCTTTCTTAGCTGGTGGGGTACTGGCGCATCTCTTCGGTACTAGAGTGTGGTCCACGAGTGCCGACCTCAGCGAGAGTGTTGCCAGCATTTTAAGTAGATTGCTTACTCGTCTCGACCGAGACGATATCAAAGTTAGTTTTAGTAAGGTTAGTCCTTGGCTGAGTTGTAATGATGGGTCCATCTACCTACCAAAAACATACTTGGAAAGCAAAAGTTCAGCGCATGCAGCCCGAGCCATGATCCAGCTAGGTATGTATTTGCTGCATGAAAAACACTCATCAACTGTTGATTGGCGACTCAAAGCGATAAAAACTGGCTACATTTTACCTGTATTCGTGCTTCTTGTCGTGAGCTTCGCCTTTATCGTAGCGAAGCTTCCAGCGATAGTAGTTATGGCCTCGCTTGCAGGATCTCTAGGGCTTAGCTCCATCCTTCTGTGGTTAAGCTTAGCTGTGGAAAAAGAAGCGGCCCACCTAATGGTGAGCCGCATTGAGAAGTTGCGCTTGATGCGGAGATTGCGCGATGAGGAATCGCTTGTCTCATCCACTTTAGCGGCCCCCTGGGTATCATTAATCCCAGGAGTTTTGCTTAAGTTTATCGTTAGAGGTTAGCAATTTCAGCTGCGAGTATATCCTCAACAGTCTGACGTGGGCGAATCACTTTGGAATCGGCTCCATCAATTAGTATTTCAGCAGGAAGTCCGCGAGTGTTGTAGTTTGACGCCATCACAAAACCATAAGCTCCAGCACTAAGAAGCGCTATGTGCTCGCCTTCAATAAAATCAGGCAGATCGCGACTCTGGCAGAAGAAGTCGCCAGTCTCACAGATTGGGCCAACCACATCCATTGGAATGTGCGCAGTTTCTTTTGTTGGCTCAGAAAGAGGAACGATCTCGTGATGACCTTCATAGAGGGCTGGACGAATGAGGTCATTCATTCCTGCGTCCACAATTTTAAATGTTTTAGCTGAGCCTTTTTTCTCATAAAGACACTCAGTTAGGAGCACTCCAGCATTTCCTGCGATATAGCGACCGGGTTCGACAAGAATTTTGAGGCCCAGATCTTTGAGGAATGGAATAACGCCAGCAGCATATTTCTCAGGCGTGAGTGGACAGGCTTCTTCCGTGTGGCTTTCCCACCACTCGGAAGATCCAGAGGCTAGTGCAGGGGAGTATACAATGCCTACTCCGCCACCAATTGAGAAGAATTCGATACTATAGAGTTTCTTCATTTTTGCTGCAAGTGGAGCAACTTTCTCTGTCGCCTCGATGAATGGCTTAACATCAGTGAGTTGTGATCCAATGTGCATTTGGAGACCACGAAGTGTTATATTTTCAAGCTTTGATGCACGTTCGTAGGCCTTTTCGATGGAGTCGAAGTCAACACCAAACTTGTTCTCAGACTTACCAGTGGAGATGTACTTGTGTGTCTTAGCGTCAACATTCGGGTTTACTCGAATTGCGACAGGGGCAATGCGTCCTAGGTCGCCGGCAACCTGATCGATGAAAGCAACTTCAGCTTCACTCTCGGCATTGAAACAATAGATGCCTTGCTCGATTGCGTATTCAATTTCTGAACGGGTTTTCCCAACGCCAGCGAAAGTGCACTTTGCTGGATCGCCACCAGCCGCGATCACTCGCTGAAGTTCGCCTCCAGAAACAATATCAAAACCGCTTCCGAGTTGTGCGAGGAGCTTAAGTACAGATAGATTAGAGTTTGCTTTGACTGCGTATTCAACCCCGTGATCTAGGCTTTCAAGAGTTTTATCAAGACGGTTGTAGTTGTTGCGTAAGGTTTCTGCGCTATAGACGTAGCTTGGGGTGCCGTGTTCTTTAGCTATTTGCTGAAGGTTCACATCTTCGCAATGAAGTGAACCATTTTGGTAATGAAATGAATGCATGATGGTTGTTCTATTAGTTTAAATTTGAATATCTGGGTAGCTGCCGAGGATTTTCACCAATGAGCAATGCTTTTTGAGATCGTCGATAGCGGCGGACACATCGGCGTCATCACTGTGTCCAGCGAGATCAACATAAAAGAAATACTCCCAGTCCTGTTGCTTGGATGGGCGGGACTCAATCTTGGACATATTGATAGCGCAGTCATCAAATGCCTGAAGGGCTTTCACTAGCGAGCCTGGCGTATCCTTGATTGAAAAGAGTAGGGAAGTCCTATCGTTGCCGGTGGCTGGGCAAGTTTTTTCACCAATCACAAGGAAACGTGTGGTATTAGTGGCGCTGTCCTGGATGTTCGGATCGAGCATTTTGAGTCCGTACATCTCGGCAGCGAGTGGCCCGCCCATAGCTGCAGCCCCTTCGGAGGATTTCTCTTTGGCGATTTTTGCTGCCTTCGTGGTCGAAGAAACCTCAACGAGGTCGGCATGCGGGAAATTCTGGAGGATCCAACTGCGGCACTGACCAAATACCTGTGGGTGTGAATAGAGAGTTTTGATTTCTTCGCGTGGGATATCCGCCATTAGACCATTTTCGATACGCATCAATATCTGCGCACAGATTTTAAGTGGGGAGTCAACAAAGAGATCGAGCGTGTGCGATACCGCGCCTTCAGTTGAGTTTTCGATTGGAACAACTCCGTAGCTAGCTTGACGGCGCGCAACACAGTCAAATACATCAGCAAAGTTTGGCTGGGGTAAATAGTCAACACTATGACCAAATTTAGAAATAGCTGCCTGGTGCGTCCAGGTACCTTCAGGTCCTAGGTAGGCAATTTTAAGGTCATCCTCTAACGCTAAGGCAGCTGACATGATTTCACGATAGATCGCACGAATCGACTTCTCGGGGAGTCGGCCGTCGCTCATGGCTGAAAGTTTGCGTAGCAAGCTTTCTTCACGCTCAGGCGCATAAATCTGCAGACCTTCTTTTTTCTTAATCTCGCCAACCACATGAACGCAGTCTGCGCGCTGGTTCAAAAGTTGAAGAAGTTGGGCATCAATCTCATCAATGCGTGTTCGAATGTCGTTGAGTGGCACGGGAATCTTTGTACGTTGAAAGTTTATCGCGCAAACAGACCTCGTGCTGTTATGCGACTTGCTGACACTCATTAGATATGGATCGCACTGCAATCAAGCCTTCAGTGGTTCAGCTATCAGATTTAGAACGTGGATTCAGTGATTTGTCTTATTCGCGCCAATTAGTTCTCAAATAACCCTGTTTAATAACTTAACACAATATATGTAATGCGGAATCTATTGGAGTGAGTGGTAGCCATGGTTATGTCGAGCTCCACCCTGTCTCTGGGATTAAAACCTGTGACATAGTATGATGCTGTTTAACAGAGTAAATTGATCAGTTTGCATTAGAATACTTTAGGGGTACTCTTTGTTGTATAGCCAACTAACGGGGTGAGCATATGCAGGCCAGTATATATGGTTCCCCAACCCTCAACTATTTAGTGGCTTAGGTGATCTTAAAACCACCTGAGAGAACGCTCAAACTTTTAGTGATCCTGCTTTTATAGTTTGTCGGACGCACCTCGATTCTAGCTACTAATGAACCGTCTTAACTCTATTGGAGTCATTGAGCTCTATTGGGCACACTTACTCTTGACCGATGGTCTCATCTAGAAAGGATGTCGCGAATGAATTTGCTTAGTTTGAATAGGCTGCTGGCTTTATCATTTGCATGTGTAGCGGCATTTGGAATCACAAGTTGCGTACCGATGCCTAGCTCACGCTATCCCAATATGGGCATGAGTGATGTTACACCGCAGATGCGTCAGCAAGAGATTGCTGATGAACCGCGTGGAGAATACTTTTATGCGCGACGCTATTTCGTGGAGAAGACACGATTTTGGGGTTATGTACGTAGGCCTGGTCAATCGTGGTCTGAAGCTCGTCTAGTGGTGATGAATGAGGATTCTACACGTCAGCCAGATCGTCGTCCAGAAATTGGACCCGAAAGTAGTCGACACGGTTATGATCAGAATTATACCTATCGCATAAAGGGGCGTTATACTGGGCGTAAAATATACGAACCTGCCAGTAATTTATTCTTACCGGAATTTAAGGCTAGTAGCTACAGTGTAGTACAACGTGACTCAGGGTGGTTGTTCACCCCTGCCGATCACTACAACAAATCCAAGATAACCTTAGTTAATAATTCTATCGCGCTCTCAAAGCATTAATTAATAGCTCCCCCCCATCACCAGCCCTCTCTAATTTACATTCCTTTAACAGCAGAGAGTCCACAGAAAAATGAACATCAGTGAAATAAGAATATAACGTAGGATTCTTACCTGCTATGCCAATAGGACCTGAAGATGTATAAAGCCCTGAACCGCAATCGAAATACCTAAATCTATAGTAGTACAGATTAGTCTCAGCATCAACGTATTGCCCATACCACCTAAAAGGACGTTTCGTTTTGTATCCTTCAAGATCTTGTATCCTCCCCGAAGAAT
>NZ_JBDOPO010000086.1:0-6370 GCF_039830215.1 Rubritalea sp.
AGTTGAGAGAAAGCTAAACAGCAGACCTCGTAAAGTACTCGACAGAAAGACCCCAAACTTTATGTTTTTAACACCTAACTAACAAGGTGCACTTCCAGGTTGAATCCAAGCCTGATAAAATTGGAGACAACTGCGCGATACTCAGTCGTCCGAGCGATAATGCCCCCCCTTCGAGGAGATCTACGTATGCTATAGCCCAGACATGTAATAACGGGACGAACATCGCTATGTGATGAAGCTACCCCCATTCGAATGTGAAGCACCGTAAGCGTTCCTCCTTGCTCGGGCCTGCTGCTTGCGTGCTTGCTGGTGATCTACCTAGTGTGGTCTTTCCATGCGCGGCTGTCACTGTCATATTTCTGGCGTTCGCTAAATCTCTGAGTTAGCGCAGTTCTCTATTGATGATAGTTTTTAAATCCCTGCTAAAACGAGAGATGAAGCCAAACCACGCGCATTAAGCAGAGCAAGCTGCAGAGCGGTGTCAAACCAGTCACAGTCCAGACTGATCGCTATTGCTGAGTATTATTTTACCCAGTATAAGTCCTGCTATGCCGCCTCCTAGGTGGCAGGCGTGGGCTACTAAAAAGATGGGTTCCCCCATGGCGCTGGCTACGTGATGGCCTACGCCAGTGAGAACTGGAATGCCCAGCGAGGGGTCTATTAGAGTAAAAATGGCCTCGCTCATTAGAAATCCTAAACCAAGGTGTCTGGCGCGTATTCTCAGCGGCCTCAGTACACGGCATGGATCCATGGTTGTTAGACCAAGTAATAAAGCCATTATCCCACCAGAAACACCAACTAACAAACTCGAATGGCCATTCTCTGTTAGATAACTCAAACCTAGCTGCAACCCACCACCAGTAGTCACACCTACTGCCAAAATACTGATTGCCTTTTTGACGCCAACAATACTCTGTAATTTCCCACCCAACACCCATAGTAGGATACCGTTAACCACAAAGTGATAGGTATTTCCGTGGAGCACTGCATAGCTGAGAAATTGCCAAATTTTGCCAGATTCGATTCCCTGCTGGCTCAGCCCAAGTTGATAGTAGCACTCGTTATTAGCCATTACACCCCCCATGGTTTCAATCAGCAGATAGATAAAAACGAGTAGGAATGTGAGGGATTTCATTACAAAAAAATCCGAGTTCCCATTGGCAGGAAAACTCGGATTGTAAAATCTATTTCTGAGTACTAGCTCTCCCCTTTCGCTCTTGGCTCACCAGTGACAGCATCTGTAGCGCAAGAACTTGTGACAAATGGACCACCTTCCATTGGAGCCACACCAGTGAACGCCACATCAGGCATTTCAGTTGGCTTGCCGGCAAGAGGGAATTCCTTACGAAGTGGGTGGTATGGATAACCTTCCCACATAAGAATACGTTTGAGGTTTGGATGGTCAGTAAATTTGATACCCATCATATCGTACACTTCTCGCTCATGCCAATCGGCAGTTTTCCAAACATCGACAACACTCTGGACATTTTCATCTTCAGCCACTGGGGCTTTCACTCGGAGGTGTTGAGAATCATCTACTGATGCTATCTCGTAGACCATTTCGAATCGTGGGTGCACAGAATCGTGGTCGACGCTGCAGATATCGACAAGGAAATCGAAACCTAACTGCTCTTTACAGTGCACCATCACGTCATGCAGCGCACTGAGCTCTACGAGGACTGTGTGCTCACCGCGAAATTCTTTTTTGCCTAGAATCTTCTCACCAAAGGCGGACTCTAATTTAATTACAAATTCGCTCATCTTTTAAACTTGTTCAGCTGCAGGCATTTTCTTGAGATCCATAGTGGACTCTTCATTGTTGATCTTCTCCTGTAGCTTCATCAACCCTTCGATCAAGGCTTCAGGACGTGGAGGACAACCAGAGATGTAGACATCCACTGGGATCAATTTATCAATTCCCTGAAGAGTTGCGTAGCTGCGATACATGCCGCCAGAAGAAGCGCATGCGCCCATAGCTATACACCATTTTGGCTCGGGCATCTGATCCCAGATACGTTTGACAGCCAAGGCCATCTTATAGGTAACTGTACCCGCCACGATCATGACATCTGCCTGACGTGGTGAGAAGCGCATCACCTCAGCACCAAAGCGAGAGATATCATAACGAGAGGAAGCCGTAGCCATAAGCTCGATTGCGCAACATGCTAAGCCCATTGGCATTGGCCAAAGTGAATTCTTACGCATCCAGTTGATTGCGGCATCAAGCTGGGTGAAGGTGACGTTGCCTTCGATCTTTGAGTCGTAAGCTAAATTTGTGCTATTAGGATCTGGAGAAACCATGAGAACTGTGTGATTCGGTCGCCACTCTAGTATTCGCCACTACAGCGACAAGATAAATGTTTAAGAATTGGACTATTCTGTAGATTCTTCATTCTCGATAAAATCAATCAGAGCTGGAATCGCGTGCTCAAGCACCTCACCTACTTGCTTGTAGGCCCGCACCCCCATTCCGATCGGGTCTGGCACATCCATCCCAGCTTTGCCGTTGATCTCTATGAAATCACACACCAAATAGCACTTTTCTGCATAGTCAGGAAAGCGGCGAATCAAGGTGTTGAGGTGAGACTCAGTCATGGCAAAAACATGGCTCGAAGACTCTAGCATTTGCATTGTCACAGAACGACTCACAAAATTATTCAGCGTGGCATTTCGGCGCTGCAGTTCATCCGCAGTTTCCGGGCTAATCCTATCTCCGTCGTAGGCTGCCACTCCGGCAGAGCCCAGTGACACCAATACTGCATTATTTTTAGACGCCTTGCGAAAAATCCCTTCAGCCATAGGGCTACGGCATGTATTACCTGTACAAACGAAGAGTACGCGCTTTTCTGAATCCATGGGCAGAAAGTCACAGTACATCTGTAACAATTCAAGTCGGAATTTTGACGTATTCCCCCGTCGATGCTATCTCTAGATCAGATGAGTTCTAGTTAGCACTTGCCTCTAGCCATGGATTACAGAATGCTCTTTATTATGAATCAATGTTCACCACCAAAACTAGTCAACCTCACCATGAGAGACGGGCAACAATCCACGCTCGATGCAGCTGATTGGCTATTTGAGTCGTACAATTACGCCAAACTTATAGCCGCCTCACGCAAGGCGGGCTTCCATGGCGCAGAAGTTTCAGGCGGGCAAAGCTTCCAAATTGCAATCAATCGGGGCTACAACCCCTTTATTGTACTCGGCGCTATCAGCCACGGTATTTCGAAAGCTCCAGAAAGTGAGCCATTTGATCTACAAATGCTTTTCCGTGGCGCCAATGCCCTCGGTTTCCGTCACTACGATAAGGACATTATCGAAATCACTCTTAAAGAATTCATCAAGCATGGCATCACGAAAATTAGGTTTTTTGATGCTCTCAATGACATTGAGAACTTAGAACTCCCAGAATCTATCAAGAGTGCTGCTGGCGTAACCTTAGAGGGGGCCATTTGTTTCACACACTACGCAGATTCTCCTGAGCGCTACACTGACGCGTATTTCTGCAGCTACGCTGAAGCCTTGATTGATGCTGGATACAATGCTATCGCTATCAAAGACATGTCTGGTCAACTCACAGCAGACCGAGTGACTACTCTGATCCCTGCTCTGCTTGCAATACTCAGCCCCAAGGATATTCCACTAAGCCTACACTGCCACTCGACCAATGAGGAAAACTCGAAAAATACCATACGCAAGGCTACCAGCTACGGTATCCACGCCATAGAAACAGTGGAAGGTGTGCTCTCTGGCGGCTCTGCTCACCACTCACTCTCAACGATCGCACCTGAGTTTATTGCCGATAAATCAGCGTATAATCAGCTCAGCCAAAAGACAGCCCAGCTATGGGGTAGTAAACCAGTCCGCAGAGATCAAGACATCCCACAAGACCTCAAAGAGCAGCTCTGCGCCGCCGGAGTTCCCGGAGGTGCTATGCCTTTCGTCATACGCGATCTCCAACAACAAGAGTCCGCAATTCGAGCTAAGTATCTAGCATCAGGAAAGACTTCTCAGAATGTAGAGCTCTTCTCTGACATTCTGAACATCTTTATCAAAGAATTAAAACTGGTTTGTCATGATGCTGGACTACCTCTTCTTGTCACCCCCACAGCTGACATTTGTTGTAAACAAGCGATCATGAATTTAGCAATGGGCAGCGCCCCCCACTCTGGATCGCTAGCTGATCGTTATCTAAACCGCAGTGGTCAGCCTAACCCTGACACTCGCTTCGCCAAGCTTATTCTAGGCTACTACGGCGAACTAAAAAGCTATGATGAGCGTGGTAGTGTCTACCGGGCCTCAGATGAAGTGATTCAATTTTTTGAAGCCTATAACCCACTCCAACTAAAACGCATTGCTAACCATCCGTCTAAAAGTCCAAGCGGAGGTGACCTCCAAGCCGCACAACACGCGGCTTGGCAATTAATTCAGAAAATGGGAGCTAAAGCGTTGTCCTTCGCTAGCTTTGACCAACTCACCATCCTCTATGCTCAGAAGCCAACCACAGGACTACAGGCGGATGACCCCATTGCTAAAGCAGTGGAAACCTACACGCGTCGCTCAGAAGGAGCGCTGATCGATGGCCGCGGTCGCACCTTCCCCGACTATGAGACTCTGATGGGACCTATCCTTAACTGCCTTGGTGCCATATTCGCACTCGACTCAGAACTCGATCCAGGTGACATACCAAACTTCAAACTCGAGGAACTCGGAACAAACCTCTACAACAGACTTTTTGATATATATATCGACCTCCCCATTTGGGCAAACGTTACTGTATTGAACAATCATCTTTCAAAGCTCTTGTCTTCCTCACACACATCAGAGGAATTGAAAATTGCTGTGCGCCACGTGAGTGACACCCTTACAGCTCTGGATCTTCGTCCTCTTAGACAAGAAAAAGAAAAACTAGGTGAAGCCCTAACAGCATTCAAAGAACTCACAATCAACGAGCTATTTAACAGCCTAGCGCTCATCAATAGCTTCATCAACGACGTTGCAAAATACGCCACAAACCCTAAAGAATACGCCGAACGGTGCCTGGACATGACTGACGTCAGTAAGCTGTCCAAACCGCCAGCTACGGAAAGAAAACTGAGTGCATGGGAAACACATATCCAGCAAAGCCTCACGGGCAAATACCTCCGACTCGAAGCAGATTTTCAGCATCGGTCGGCTCTCTGGACAGTTTAGCTGACAAATTGACTCCATCCCACACTGGTCATCTAACAACAGCGAAATACTCATTCACAGTAACCGAACCTAGCGATAACCTTCCAGCAACCCCTAACGCAGTACTCTACACCGATGATTGCGCTATAGAATGCATCACTTAATCCATCTCTAAAGTCCACATGCCTAGGCTCGAATCTATGGTCAAAAAAGGCTAACGCTGCATGGTGCGCTGAGCCATCTTGGCCTTCAACGACTAAGCCAGAGTCTCCGGTGCGCCTCCAGTGACTGGCCTCTGCGGGAACTTCTTCCTTAACCCTAAAACTATCCAAGAGTTCGTGATGGGCAAATTCAAAGTTCTAAAGAATACCACCTAACAGGTTTAGACTGAAGCGGTACGCTACTCTTTTTGGGTCCAGTTCTGACGGACTCAGGCCGTCCAATATTTTTCTTGGGCATTCCTTGAGCTCTGACTCAACGAACTTGAGATCTTATTCTTTCATTGCGGCAGAGCTGCTACCTTTCGGTAGTATTGGCGCACTTGGCCATTAAAGCTTTCAGCTCCAGCTTTTTCCCTACTAGCATAGGGAGCGCAAAAATAGCCTGCGGCTACGGATTCCTTGCTTAATCTCCCATGTTCAGCAAATTAAAGACCGTTGCCATAGATGTAGGTCTCCGCTCGATAAGCCTTTAACTCCTAGATGATTGCCTAGGCTGTGGAGTTACTGCTCTTACTACAATCAAATCCACTTTTCAGTCACCCAAACGAGCTCTAGCGTCAATGATTGCGGGGATTTGGTATTTTGATTTCATTGCTTTTGTAATAGCAAAAAGCCTTAGAAATGATGTCCAGCCTCCGTCTAAACAATTATTCCCTGGTATATTGAAGCCTGCATGAATTCACCGGAGTTTCGCCGCTGCGACACTATCCTCAACTACGCTACTAACACAGGCCGCAAGGTGACCTTCACCAACGTTAAGGAAATGCTCCACACAGTTCTAGGAGACTGTATTGTAGTGCGTGCAGGCATTGCATTTTCTAATGCGAAAATAGCCGAGGTTGTCGCAGCCTCGCACCGCGTAAACAACGCAGGGAGCATCATTGGTAAAGCCAAACCTGATTCTGCTCCAGTGATACTTACACCTACGTGTTAGAAGCTGGTGCAGCTTTCGCCAAGCAAGGGATAACTTCCAGTTC
>NZ_JBDOPO010000294.1:0-1556 GCF_039830215.1 Rubritalea sp.
GTCATTGTCTCACTTGTTGTTTATCTAGGAAGCGTGCATCTGATTCATTGAGGTTGAGTTGGAGCACGAGGTTCCAACGGTTTTTGCCGCGTTGTGTGGTTTGGATCCAGCCGTCGAAGCGATCCACCGTGAGGCGGAATGTTTCAGCGCCCTCTGGGTAAATCAATCTGAGATCGTCGGCATCAAGTTCGGTTGAACCAAATGCACCTAACCACTGCCGGACTTTAGGTTTTTGCATGAGCTTGCCAAGGCGTGATTGCTTGAGCTGCTGGATGCTTGTCTTTTTGTTAGCTGGTATTTTAGGAGTTCAAAGGTGTACCAGTCTTTGCCATAGGTGAAGAGTGTGCGGCCGCTTGGTAAGGTGCCGATCAACTCGTCGAGTTCGGATAGTTTCATCTTGTAGAATGCACGGCGTCTCGCAGCTTCGCGGGCACAGATTTACCGTGGCTTGGTATAAATAACTGATGACTCCTCGGTAAATGTGTACCGGAGTCTAGTTTTACGGGGGATCAAAATGCACTACTCACCGTGGTGGTGGCGCAGTCGGGATCAGCTATGGACAAGAGTGAAAAGCATGGTCACTGAAGTAAGAGTTGTGCTGCGTCTGAATGCGCAACGGGCTCTTGTCAGGTTGCCAAAGTATGGCAAGCCCTTACAGCGTGAGGAAGTAGCGGATGATGAAGGAATTCGCTAGGTCCACGAAGAATGCTCCGACGAGTGGGAGAATGATAAATGCCGTAGGGGCAGGGCCATGAGTCTTGGTCACGGCTGACATGTTAGCTATGGCTGTGGGAGTGGCGCCGAGGGCAAAACCTGCGAAGCCTGCACTAAGAACGGAGGCTTGATAGTCTCTGCCCATGAGCGGGAAGAGCAAGAAACGAATAAAGAGGATCACTGTAATCGCCTGGAGAACAATCAGAGTCATTAAGGAACTTGCGAGGTCTGCTATAGTCCAAAGCTGCATGCCCATCAGTGACATGGAAATAAAGAGGCCGAGTGAAAAATCAGAAATAGTGGCTAACGCTCTAGTGCGCGCAGGCCAGGGCAGATTTTTTAAGACAAGAGGGACTGAGTTTGATAGAACAATGGCGACCATTAAGCAGGAAACGAAGAGGGGGAGTTTGATGCCCATAGCATTGATCCAATCATTGAGAAGGTAGCCTATGATAATGGCGATGTGCATGATGAACGTGACTCGCATCAGGCTGATGTGGTCAATTTTTTCGATATCTTCATTCTCATAACTGACACCAACACTGAGTGATGCATGGGAATTCCCTTTTAGCTTGAATGATTGAATCAACCATTTGGATACGGGGCCACCTAACAAACTGGCCATTACTAAACCCAGTGTGGCCGCCGCGACCCCTACTTCTAACGCATTTGGAATTCCGTGGTTAGCCGCAATTTCCCCTGACCACGCAATTGCGGTGCCATGGCCACCGATCAGTGAGGCCGAGCCAGCCATGATTCCCATAGCCTTCGGTAAACCCATAGCCATAGCTCCAGAGACGCCCACAATATTCTGAATGACCATGTAGCTCATGGTCAAAGCG
>NZ_JBDOPO010000166.1:0-27101 GCF_039830215.1 Rubritalea sp.
CAATGCCTTGGTATAGGCGTGGATTGGATTTTTGAAAATCGTGTGTACATCGCCACGTTCAACCACGCGACCTGCATACATCACGACCACTTCATCGCAGGTCTCAGCGATAACTCCGAGGTCGTGGGTGATCATGATGACGGACATGCCCATTTCCTTTTGAAGATTGTTGATGAGGTCTAAAATCTCAGCTTGCACAGTCACGTCGAGCGCTGTTGTTGGCTCGTCGGCAATCACTAGGTCTGGCTTACAGGCGAGAGCCATGGCGATGACCACGCGCTGGCGCATGCCACCTGAAAGCTGGTGCGGGTATTCATCGACTCTGCGCTCTGGAGCTGGGATGCCTACTTTATTGAGAATATCGATCGCGGCTTGGCGCGCTTCTGATTTGGACATCTCACGGTGGAGAAGAAGAACCTCCATTAGCTGGCGGCCAATGCGGTGCACGGGGTTGAGCGCTGTCATCGGCTCCTGGAAGATCACACCGATCTCACCACCACGGACTTTATAAAATTCTTTGTGTGCAATTTTGCGTAGGTCTCGTCCCTTGAAGAGGACTTCGCCACCACGGACATGCCCCATTGGTTTTGGGAGTAGATCCACGATAGACATGGAGGTCACGGACTTTCCGCAACCCGACTCCCCAACAATACCAACAGTTTTTCCTCTAGGCACGTTGAAGCTAACACCATCGACAGCACGCAACCAGCCACGTTCAGTCTTGAACTCGGTGACGAGACCATTGAGCTCTAGAATATTTTCAATTTCTGACACGATCGTTTTAGTTTTGGTTGATTGAGCGTTTTTCTAACTCTTCTAGCTTAGGAATTCCCTTGCGGTAAAGATCGAAGAAATGATTTGTCTCCGGCAATTTCTCACCCGTTTTTTTAGCTGCTAGAATTTTTTTCTTCAGGTCTTCATCTATCCAGTAAAGGTAGCTTTCGGTAGGGAGATAGACATTTGGCACACAGAACTCGTAGAGGTTAGTTTGAGGCCACTGCACCCATTTCCAATTGCCCATACGCACATAGGCTGACTTCAGGGCAGGAATAAACAGTGCGTCATCGTGCACCAGTTTTTGAACTGCCCATGCGTCTTTTCGTAAAGACTCCACATTGGTTGCAGCGCGAATATCCTCACAAAGTTTGTCCATTACTGGGTTGCTGTAGGAATTGAAGTTGGTTGTTTGTGGCTTCACATTCCCCTTTTCATCGTATGCATTGCTAGAATGGTACAGACCATAATAACGAGGGAATGGTGGTTGCACGTTCCATCCAGAGAAAGCAGATTGATGCTTTTTCTCTAACATCTTAGGGAATGCCACAGAGATCTGCTGTCCGTCTAACAATATTTCGACCCCAGCTTTCTTAGCTCCCTCTTTGAGTTTATCCATCATTTGGTCGTAGATTGGTACCCTCCCCCAAGTGATTTCTAGCTGTAGTCTCGCACCTTTGGCATTGACTAAATAGCCGTCGCTATCACGTGAAGCATAGCCGGCTTTAGCAAAATACTCCTCAGCCTTACTCACTGAATACTCTCGGGGCTCGATATTCGGATTACTAAACATGCCAAATCCTTCACCACAGTGACGGAGACGCTCGGCGTCCCCACGGAAAAGTATGGTATTCACTTTCTTAAAGTCCATTGCATGTGCGAGCCCCAATCTAACATTGAGATCATTCAGTGGCTCTTGATGGATATTGAGGTAAATTCCACGAGGCACTCGTGGGAAGTCATTGTAGAACTGTACTTTCTCAATGTAGCCGTTGAAATACTGGGGCACCTCCATTTTCTCGTACCAGTAGTCTGGAGAGCCCAGAACGAATGTGTCCAGATCGCCAATCAGAAACAGTTCGAAAGCTTTCGATTTCTCAGCGATCACCTGATAACTGATTTTATCCACATTATGCGAATACTTGTAGAATTTCTTATCTTTTGCCCACCAATCTTTGACACGAGAAAGCGTCACATTACGGCCTTTCTTGATATCTTCCGGGTGTACGGTGTATGCACCAGTTGTTGGAGCCACACGCCATTGGTAACGGTCTTTATAGTCTGGGCCGTATTCAGAGTAAAAGTGAGGGGCTGATGGTGAAATATTACAGTAGTATGGCAACTTCGGCTTAGGTGAGGGCAATGACACTGAAATCATCGAATCTCCATAGGTTGTGATATTTGCAAACTGTTCTTTAAAATACTGCTTTTGGAATGGGTTAATCACATTATCAGAGATACGGATATAGATATAAAACATGAAGTCTGACGCCTTGATTTTGACTCCATCACTGTAAGTCGCATCAGGATCTAACTTAAAAAACATCGTGTGCCCGTCAGCACCGCGCGCCCACTCACTGGCTAGAGCGGGAATTGGTTTGTCGGTGATCGGGTGATACCCAACAAATCCCATATCGATCTGGTCATATAGCTCCCCACGGAAACTGCCGTTAGAATTTTTCCCGAATGGCCTCAAAGTTTTAGGAAATGTGAGCATCCATGTATGAAAGACCCCACCTTTCTTGGCTCTAGAGTCTCCAATAATAGGATTCTCCATGCCATTCTCCCACACCAAATCTTGCGGGATATCACTTGGTTCTTTAAAATCAAAATAGCCATTGAGCCCCTGACGGTAGGCATACTTTTCGCGTAGCTTCACGAGCTCTTTCAATCGAGATTGCTTCGCTTTTTTCTCAGTCTCAGTGCTAGCAGCCTGCAATTCTTTGGTAAGAATTTTCTCCTGCTTATCTATATCCTCTTGTTCCTCCAGAAGCCACTCTTCAATATTGCGGTTGTAGTTCTCTACAAAGGCCTCGAAGCCAGATTCGCGTTGCACCTTCACCGTTGTCTCTTCACATGAGGTGAAGAGAGGCACACTGAGTAGGCACAGGAAAATTTGAACGTATTTCATAGTTCGAAAATATTATTTGTAAGTAGTGAATTTTTTAGGATCGAAGGCGTCTCGAACTGCTTCACCAACGAAGGTCACCAAGATCAAAGTGGTTACCAATGCAGTGAAAGAGGAAGTAACCAACCAAGGTTTGGAGAAGTTACCTAAACCATCTTTCAGCAAAGTCCCCCAAGTCGCGTATTCTGAAGGGAGACCAAAGCCCAAATAATCAAGGGCAGTGAGTGACATCACAATACCTGAAACACTGAATGGAACGAGTGTGACCAAGATAGCCACGGTGTTCGGTAGAATATGGGTAAAGATAATGCGCGAGGTGGATGCTCCTGAGACACGAGCAGCAGCAACATAATCCCTTGCTTTTTCCTTCATCGCGGCAGTTCGCATCAGGTAGGTCATGCCCATCCAGCCAAAGAGAATAAGTATCCCTAGAATCATAGCCAATCCACGGTTCTCAGCATCCACCATGCTACTGAAGATAATCACCACGAAGAGGAACGGGATGGTTGAGAATATTTCAATGATACGCTGGAATATCAAATCAAAGGCTCCACCAAAGAATCCCATCAAAAGCCCCAGAGTGACTCCGATAATGTAGATCATCGGGATATAGATGAGCGCGGCTTTGATGTTCACTTGTAACCCGCCATAGAGGTAGGCTAGCATGTCGCTCCCTAGAGGGGTGGTACCGAGCAGGTGCTCACCGCCTGGAGGCGATGCGTGAAACAACACCTTGCAGATTTCCTTGCCACCAGAGGCAAGGAATTCCTCTTTGCTCATGCCTTCTCCTTTGTAATCTTCAGAACCAGCCACGAGCACTCCCGCCTCATAGCGAGCTTCATAGACTGGCTCGCCATTTGGCTTTCTCCCGATTGCTAAGCCTTTCTTTATGCCTTCTCGGTATTCAAAGATCATATGGCGAGACTCAGAATCACCATTGAAGAGAGTCGAGGCACTACCATTCATGGGTTTACCGTCCATTCCCATAAGTAAGCCATCATTCTCCTCTAAAACCTTATACGGGACTTTCACAGTATCCTGAGTCGGATCGTATGGGACCAGCGGCATCACTACTGTGAATCCCTCTTTACCCTTCAGATTTCGGTAGTTCATTTCCGCTGATGCCAAGTCGCCAGTCTCGCCAAAGTCCTTGCCGGTATAGACCTTGCGGCTAAATGCTGGGAAGCTCACCCCCTCAGAGGTCTGTACAAAAAGAGCTTTTTTACCGACGACCACTTGGTCGAGCCCAGCCAGGATCACCATTGCAACAATGATGATGAAGGAAACAAAGCCACGTGTGTTTGCTTTGAACCTCTGCAGCCGGACTTTCGTTGTCGGCAGCATTGGGCGACCAGCTGGTACTCTCGCTAGGATAAGAGCAGACAAGGCTACGCCAATAACACTGACAATATAGCCAAACCACGCCACTTTTCCAGCCATGGCTCCGTCGCCACTAGCACTGTGCAACCAACTCGTCTTGTGGGACAAATTATACGCCCAACTAATAGACGGTAAGTGCATGCCACATAACTCAGCCACGGTGGCTAGAATCGAAGAAACAAGTATAAACCAAGCAACTTTTCTCATAAAATTTTTCTTCCTAATGCTTAGTTAAATTTAATGCGAGGGTCGACCATCGCAACAATCAGATCCGACAGGATATTTCCTAGCAGCATAAGGAAGGCACTTATCGTCAGTGTGCCCATGATCACAGGTATGTCCTTATCCATTACTGATTGGAACTGGAGCATTCCAAATCCTTGGATATCGAAAACTCGCTCGATCAGCATAGAACCACCCACAAAGAGTGAAATCAAACCACCCAAGCCAGTGGCAATCGGGATAAAGGAATTTCGGAATGCGTGACCAATCACAGCCTTTCGGAAAGTGACTCCCTTAGACATCGCCGTACGGACATAATCAGACGAGAGGTTATCCATCAGGTTGTTCTTCATCAGCATGGTTAAGAAGGCAAAACCACTAATCACGTAACAAATGATAGGGAGCACTGTGTGGTGTGCTAGATCCATCAGTTTACCAAATACCGACATGTCATCAAAACCTTCGCTGGTTAGTCCGAAGATAGGAAACCATCCCATCTGGGCACCCAAGAAAACAACCAAGAGCGCACCGAGCGCATAACCAGGTATCGCATAGCCGATAAAAATCATAATCGAGCTCAAGTTGTCGAACCATGAGCGGTGTGTGATCGCTTTCATCACTCCTAGCGGGATACAGGTTCCGTAAATAATCAGAGTCGACAGTAATCCAAAATAAAGCGCGATCGGTATCCTCGCAATGATCATAGAAATCACTGTGTCTCCATATTGTTGGGAGCGGCCGAGGTTCCCTTGAACTAATCCAGTGAACTTGGTCTGATACGCTACTGCTCGGAATGCATATTTCTCTGGGCATTTCTCAGCTGCTTGCTTCTCGCGTCTCGCCCAGCGCGCCGTGCGATCCTCAGGTGACTCAATGCGGATAGACCAACCATCGGCAGCAGGGTCTCCACCAGTGCTATCGCTGTAGCTGAAACTCTGCAGGCTTACCTCAGTACCCTCTTCTCTGTTAATTTTGACCTCAGCCACACGATCTGTGCCCTTGAGCACCAGACGCACATGCTTATTCGTGTTCATCTCCTTATCGACTGACTCTTTACCGAATTCTTTTTTTGTAATCCAAGTCTCTTTTGGTAGCACTCCTAACCACTGGCCATAGGCATGAAGAATATTTTTATCATAACCATATTCTTCCTCTAACTCTTCTTTATCGTCAGTAGACAAGGTTTCCGACTTATTACCGGATCCTGATTTTTCGTCATCACCACCAGCGGCTGCAGCTTGAAGCATGGCATCCATCGGTCCCCCGGGGGCAAACCGGGTCACAGTGAAGACAAGCAAAGTGATTCCTATCATGGTAGGAAGCACGAGTAAAAGTCGGCGGATAAAATAAGTTTTCATGAATGACAAATGCGCTTCACCAGTAGCACTGAACGAGCATACAAGTACGTATGACAGCCACTTAGCGAAGGCAAGAAGGGGTTTCAGTGAATTGTTCTCCTTTTTATTGAAAAAAATGGCTGGATGTGGCGTGATTTTCAGCCAAGTTCGAGCTCGCCATGCGACCACTGCTTCAGATCCTACTCACATCTCTAACCATAGTACTGCTTTCGAGTTGCGAAGGAGATCGAACCATCGACAAAGCGACGCAGGAAAAGATATTACTCATTGGTAACAGCGACGAACCAGCAGACCTCGACCCACAAGTCGTCACTGGGGTGATAGAAAGCAACATCATCAATGCTTTATTTGAAGGACTCTGCGTGCAACACCCAGAGAAGGACGGCATCCACCTACCTGGTGTTGCCGAAAAGTGGCAAGCATCAGATGACTTCAAGAGTTGGACATTTTATTTGCGTAAAGATGCCAAATGGTCCGACGGCAGTCCCCTCACCACGGTAGATTTTCTTTTCGCTTACGAACGCATTCTCAGCCCAGAATTTGCAGCAAAATATGCTGAAATGCTCTATTTCATCACCAATGCAGAAGCATTTAACAAAGGTAATTTAACAGATTTCAGCAAAGTTGGAGTTGAGGCACTAGACCCACACACCCTCAAATTTGAGCTCAAAGCACCCACCCCATTCCTGCCAGATTTAACCAAGCACTACACATGGTTCCCTGTACCCAAGCACACAGTTCTCAAGTACGGAGCTATCGATGAAAAACACACCGCTTGGACCGCCCCGGGGAAACTCGTTTCAAACGGAGCGTTCCAGCTCAAATCATGGCGGTACAACCAGTTCATCGAGGTCGAGCGCAACCCGCACTACTGGGATACTGAGCAGGTAAAACTATCAGCCATCCATTTCTTGCCGATCAAAAACCCCTATACCGAAGCGCGGATGTTCTTCGACGGCCAACTACACGTCACCTACACCTTGGCTCCCGAGATGGTTAAATACTCTAAAGAAAACTATGCTCAAAACCTCCGGCAGGAACCGTATTTCACGAGCAGTTTCCTCCGCTGTAATGTCCTCAGTGACAAAGTGAGTGATCCCAATACCCGAAAGGCGCTAGCCTATTCGATCAACCGACAAAGCCTGATCGACAACATCCTACAAGGTGGACAAATAGCTGCCCACGCCTTGGTACCGCCAATCGGCGAATACCAATCACCGCAGATGGTTGAGTTTGACCTCGCTAAAGCAAAAGAACACTTGAAGAAATCTGGCTACGGTCCATCAACCCCATTGCGACTACGCTTGTTAGCCACCGATAAGGACTCGACCAAACGACTCTGTGAAGCGATGCAGGCGATGTGGAAGCAAACACTCGGAGTGGAAGTCTCTATCGAACAATTCGAGTGGAAAACCTATTTAGACAAAGTACATAAGAGCGACTATGACCTCTGTATAGGCGGTTGGGTCGCTGATTACCCTGATGTATCAACCTTCCTCGATATGTGGGTTAAGGGTGGCGGCAACAACCGCACAAATTGGTACAACGAAGAATACGAAGCGCTATTAAAAATTGGCGCACAGTCGAGTAATCCAAGCCAGAGGATTCACACCCTTGAAAAAGCGGAAGAACAGTTACTAAAAGACATGCCAATTATTCCTCTTTATTGGGCGAGCACAAACTACCTGATTGATTCATCAGTGAAAGGCTGGCACCCACTATTACTCAACAACCACCCATACAAGTTCGTCGATTTAGAGAACCACTAAGCCATGTTTAAAACAATACTTAGCCGACTGGGTCAGGGAGTCATCGTAGTCTTCTTTCTACTCTCTATCACATTTGTGTTAGTGCGCTTGATGCCCGGTGACCCGCTGACCGATGAAAAAGCGCTTCCAGAACACGTCATTCAGAAAAACCGTGAATACTACAAACTCGATCAACCCACAGTTGTGCAGTACTTTCACTATCTGGGGAATGTGGCGCAAGCTGATCTCGGGCCAGCGATGTCAAAGGCCGGCCGTGACGTCTTCGAGATCATCCGCTATTCCTTCCCCGCCTCACTCGCACTCGGAGTCAGTGGCATTCTCATCTCTATAGCCGTCGGCATTCCTGCTGGCATCATCTCAGCTCTGCGCAAAAATTCCTACATCGACTACGGCACGATGGTGGTCGCTATGTTTGGTATCAGTATTCCGTCCTTTGTTATTGGTCCATTGCTTGCGTCATCAGTTGCTAGTAACGTCCCCTTTCTCAAAGTCGCTGGCTGGGGTGATCCACTCGACTGGGTGCTACCATCAGTCACGCTAGGTCTCGCGACCGCTGCTTACATCGCGCGTATCACTAGAGGAGGAATGCTAGAAGTTCTCAACCAAGATTATATCCGGACAGCTAGGGCTAAAGGGGTGAGTCAGCTAAATATCATTCTCAAACATACAATGCGCGGTGGTATCATCCCATCGATCGCATACATCGGGCCCGCATTTGCAGCCCTCATCAGTGGCTCGTTCATCGTAGAAACCATTTTCCAAATCCCCGGACTCGGTCAGCACTTCATCAATGGAGCACTCGCCCGTGACTACAACCTGATTCAAGGAGTAGTTATTCTCTTTGGAATCCTGATTGTCATAGCCAACCTCGCAGCTGACATCGCTCTCGCACTGCTCAATCCACGCCTACGCAAAGCCTAAGCAACACCTTTTATCATGAGCGAAACAAAAATCGATAAAGGTAATTCTCTCTGGGCTGACGCATGGGTTCGGCTAAAGAAAAATAGAATGGCAACCGGCAGCATGGCTGTACTAGTTCTCATCATCCTACTGTGTTTCATCACCCCTGTGATCGGAGAAATCACAGCGCCTGAAGACCCACTTGAGCGCTCTAGCCACTGGTTCAAAAACCCCAACTACCAGGACCTCACCAACACTTTTGCGCCACCTTCATCAGCACACTGGTTGGGGACCGACCAATCTGGGCGTGACCTATTCTCAAGACTACTTTATGGTGGTCAAATATCCCTGCTAGTTGGTCTCGTCGCCACCTCAGTCTCACTCGTCATTGGAATTATATACGGTTCAATTGCGGGGTACGTTGGCGGTCGAATGGACACGCTGATGATGCGTCTAGTCGACATTCTTTACGGCCTTCCATTTCTGGTACTGGTGATCCTCTTCTCTCTACTCATTTCCGAACACATGAAAGAGGTGGCCATCCTGATGCAAGACGATTGGGGCTGGAATGCTGAATTCGTCAAAAAGACCACCAACCTGATCCCACTCTTCGTAGCCATTGGATCACTTGGCTGGCTCACCATGGCCCGCATGGCTAGGGCTCAGGTAATGAACATTAAAAAACAGGAATTTGTCGAAGCAGCGGTCTCACTAGGGCTCCCTCACAACAAAATTCTATTCCGTCACATAATGCCCAACATGCTGGGGCCAGTGATTGTCTATGCCACGCTGACTGTCCCAGGTTTCATCCTTTTCGAGGCATCACTTTCCTACCTTGGGCTCGGTGTTGAATCACCAAACAGCTCTTGGGGTATCCTCCTCAAAGATGGTGCCAACTACATGGAAACCTATCCACGACTCTTGATTTTTCCAAGTATTGCCTTCTCACTCACACTCTTCGCTCTCAACTTCCTAGGAGATGGCCTGCGAGATGCTCTCGACCCGAAAGCGTCTAAGGACTAATGTCGCTTAATCACCAATAAAAAAAGGCGCATCACAGGATGCGCTTTTATATTGATGAGTGAGTCTGCTTACTTCGCCACTGCTTGTAATTTGCGGAGCCGTTCGATAGCTGCACCTGAATCGATGAGCTTGCGCGCTTTGTTGACTCCATCAGCGATGTCATCAGCGAGCCCAGCACAGGCCAGACCGGCACCTGCATTGAGAAGCACCATCTCACGCTTTGCTCCCGTCTCTTTGCCGGAAAGTATATCAACGAGAATTTGAGCATTCTCGTCAGCCTCGCCGCCCTCAAGCTCAACTTCATTGCAAACTGTCAGTCCGAAATCGCTTGGTGTGACAGTCTTACTAAGCAGTTCTTGCTCACTGCAAGTTGTAAAGATCTCAGTGGTGCCCATCAGGCTCATTTCATCGACAGGGCGACCATCGGCAGTGCTGCCATTAACTATCCAAGCACTCTCGCGACCGAGATGTTGTAGGATTTCTGAAAACACTGGTCCGAGGGCGGGGTCACATACACCAATCAACTGGCATTGTGGCCGAACTGGATTGAGCAATGGCCCAATCAAATTGAAAATCGTGCGAATCCCCTCTTTAGCCAGCTCTGCTCGCACTGGCCCAACTGCCTTAAAAGCCGGGTGATACATTGGGGCGAAGAGAAAACCGACTCCCGCTTCGTCGAGGCATTTGCGGAAATTTTCTGGAGAAATATCTAGGCGAATACCTAATGCTTCCAACACGTCAGCACCACCACTTTTTGAGGTGATACCACGGTTACCATGCTTCACCACAGTGGCTCCACCGGCAGCGATCACGAACATACTAGTCGTCGACACATTGAAGAGGTTGAGCTTATCACCACCAGTACCGCAGACATCGATGCTTGGGCCATCGAAGGCCATTCTGCCTGTACCTGGGTCGACTGCACGCTCGAGGAATGCTTCCACAAATCCTGCAATCTCTGCTGCCGTTTCACCTTTTGCTGAAAGCCCTTTGAGGAAGCTCACCTTTTTCTCAATCGAAGCATTCTCATCCAATAAGAACTCAGCTGAGGCAACAATTTGGCCTGAGGTCAGCTCTTGCCCTGATTGTACACATTTGATTAGCACGTCCATGTTGGATAAAAGCTAACAGCCTATTCGAAAAGTGAAAGAAAAAGCCCACAGCAATTAAGCTGTGGGCATTTGAAAGTTGTTATCTCGAAATGAGACTAAACGATTTCAGAAACTGGAAGGTTGGCTACTTCCTCACGGATTTTTTCTGCGAGTGGAGTAGAAAGGTAACGCTCAGTGCTGGAGCAACCGATAGTTACGATTTTCTTACCCTTAGCTTCAGGACGCTTAGCTAGCTGGATAGCAGCCCATACGTTAGCTCCAGTAGAGATGCCTGCAGGAAGACCTTCTTCTTGAGCTAGCTTCTGAGCAGTCTCGAATGCGTCTTCGTTAGTCACAGTGATTGTGCCGTCCACAATGTCAGTGTTGAGGTTACCTGGGAGGAAACCAGCACCAATTCCTTGAATCTTGTGAGGACCTGGGGAACCACCACCAATAACGGGTGAGTTCTCAGGCTCTACGGCAATTGCTTGGAAACTAGGATTACGCGACTTGATCACTTCTGCAACACCTGTGATTGTGCCACCAGTGCCCACACCTGACACGAGGAAGTCAACATCGCCATCGAGTGCGCTCCAAATTTCTTCGGCAGTTGTCTCACGGTGAGCCTGTGGGTTCGCGGGATTGTCGAACTGTGAAGGGCCAAATGCTGTTGGGTCTTGTTCGAGAAGTTGCTTTGCTTTAGCAATCGCGCCACCCATACCCTTAGCGGCTGGAGTGAGAACGATCTCAGCACCAAGCATACGTAGAAGTACGCGACGCTCAATGGACATCGACTCAGGCATTGTGAGAACACAGCGGTACCCCTTAGCCCGTGAAACGAATGCAAGAGCGATTCCTGTGTTACCAGAAGTCGGCTCGATGATTGTGCCACCCGGCTTGAGTGAGCCATCCTTCTCAGCAGCTTCGATCATCGACTTTCCGATACGATCCTTGACGCTGAATAGTGGGTTGAAAAATTCACCTTTGACGTAGATCTCGGCATCGAGACCTGCAGTGATTTTGTTAAGCTTGATGAGCGGAGTGTCGCCGACCGTGTCGACCATGTTTTGTGCTAGAATTCCCATAGTAATATTTGTTTGAAATTGATTAAGATTCGAACTGCGAGACTTTCCCATCCGAACTATCGTTTGACCAGACAGAAATACTACATATTCGCATTATATGCCAACGCACCAAGTGGCGCGTAATTTTTAGCAAGCTTGATAGATTCCGCACTTCGGATAGAGCGCAGATAAGCAGTAACGCACATTTCAATTCTCCGCACAGCAGATCCTTTATCTGAATCGCGCGCTACTCACTGCATTCCACTCAAATGCTCCTGTTCGGCCGTTAATAGAATTCTAGATAACATCGCTCATCGGTCTTCAGAGATAGCCAATTCCTTGGGTGAAGCAATGCGACCCACAATAGCTAGTACGTCTGGCAGATTGGGGTCAGTGAACAACCCATTACAGCAAAGCCCCTGATGTAGTGAGTCATAGTTGACCAATCCTTCTGGGCTGCTGTCGTAGTACCACCAAGTATAGAAGGTATCCCCTAAACGGAGCCAATAGTGTATTGAAATATCTGACTGTTCATCGGTGGCTTAATCACCGGAAAACAGGACAAATGAAAAGCAAGAAAAGACAGCTCAGTGCTGGATTTAAAGCACGAATCGCCACGAAACCCTCAAGGGTGTTCACTCAATAAACGACAGTGCCCAAGAGAATGATGTAGCTCAATCTCAGGTCAGTCAGTGGAAAAAGGAGTAGTGTCTCGAATGGTTGAGCTTTTTGAGAGTTCTAACACCATCAAGAAAGAATTGAAAAAAACGAAATTAAGGAGGCTCAGATGGACCGTAAAGTGGGACTACTCGGACTAGAGAAGGACTTTCTTCTACAACAGTACGAACAGTTAGGAATCAATGTGAGCGAAAAGCTATGATTGATTCTCAGCATACGCTTTATCAATTAGGCTACAATCAGCTTTGCTAGAGAAGATCAAAGTGAGCACGGACGGCAAAGGGTGCTGGCGAGACAACGTGTTTATATAACTCCTCAAGCGGAGTATCAACTATCCGTAAATTAGACACTGCACTACAGTCATCAACCAGAACTAGAAGCTTCTGGCTGATGACTGAATGGTGTCTATTACCAACGTAGAAGGCATAAAAAAACACCAATCCCTTAAGGGACTGGTGCTGAAATTTTTTAGTCTGTAAATCGAATTTAGATCTGGAAGTCGCTGCTTCCATTATCGAGGTGCAGACCACATTCGTATTTTTGGCCACCGTAGCGAGTTTCCTCCGCACTCATTCCTTCAGTCGCTGGAATAGTGGAATGTGAATCCCCCATGGTGATATAGCCTTTTGCCTCGAGCGGATGACGCGGGAGATCGTGCATGTGGTAATGGACATTCACCTGAGCGTCAGCCCAATCAAGAATCGGGTAAGCCTTGACTGTTGCGCTTTGCTGTTGAGCAAATGGACGGTCTTGACGTGTGCTGGACTGAGCTCGGCGTAAGCCACTGATCCAAATATCTGCGCCGATCTCTTTGATTGCACGATCGAGTGGTTCGACTTTATTGATCAGACCGTACTTGGTATTTCCTTCTTCACCTTGCTCCCAAAGCTTACCGTACAGCGCTTCTTGGCGCGCTGCTGTCAGCTTTGGGTTGTAGATGCGGAGATCCACATCGAAGCGCTCTTGCAGCGTCTCGATGTACTTGTAGGTTTCCGGAAAAAGATAACCAGTATCAACGAAAGCAACTGGCATCTTAGGCGCATTTTCACTGATCAGATGAAGCATCACAGCTGCCTGCAAACCAAAGCTGGTGCTCGCCATCACACGGTCTCCATAGGTTTCATAGAGCCACTTAATGCGCTCGCCCGCTTTTTTTGCGACAAGCTCATTAGCAATAACTCCTGCATCTGTTAGTTTCTGTTCTGCTGCACTCATTGGTCGCTTTAGTCCCTTTAGTCGGTATTGAGTCGTTACGTGCTAGATTTCATCGTGCTGGGCGTAAAAATTAGCACCTAACACTTAAAACCACGCCGCAAGTCGGCTTAGCTAGGAATTGCTTCTGGCTTGATATTTTTGTGGAAATCCGGGCCATTGACAGTCGCTGCGACATAGCCAGCACGGATGACGAAGTCACCGAAGCGCTCGCCGTCTTCACGGTTCTTCGCGTAATCTTCGATGATTGGTTTGAGGATCTCTTTTGCGTCAACGCCGAGGATGTCTTGGCGGTAGAGCTTGTTGAGGCGCTGACCTGCGTGACCACCACCGAGGTAGAGGTTGTAACGGCCTGGGCCGCGACCAACGAAAGCAATTTCGGAGAGGAATGGACGACCACAACCGTTCGGGCAACCAGTCATACGAATGGTGATTGCATCGTGGCGGAGTCCACATGCTTCTACCACTTCCTCAAGATCAGTGACGAGCACTGGGAGATAACGCTCCGCCTCTGCTAGTGCGAGACCACATGTTGGAAGTGACACACAAGCGATAGAGTAGAGACGTAGCGCAGAACGCTCGTGGCTCTTGAGGATTTTATACTTCTCGAGAATAGCTTCGATCTCAGCCTTCTGGACAGCTGGGATGTTAGAGATGGCTAGATTCTGGTTCGCTGTGAGGCGGAACTCACCTTTCAGCACTTTCGCGATTTCACGAAGCCCAGTCTTCACTGGGAATGCTGGTGAGTCGACCACACGACCACCTTCGATGAAAAGGTTGAGGTGCCAATTACCTGTCTCGTCTTCGTGCCAACCGAAGTTGTCACCATTAGTAGTGAACTCGTAAGGTCGTACAGGAGCGATCTCGTAGCCAAGGTACTCATTAAGAGTTTCAGTGAACCACGCAGTGCTGCGGCTTTCGATAGTGTACTTGAGTCGTGATTGCTTACGGTCACAACGGTTACCATTGTCACGTTGCACTAGGACAACCTTCTCAGCCACGTCAACCACCTGCTCTGGAGTACAGAAACCGATGATGTCAGCAAGACGCGGGAATGTATTCTCAACACCGTGAGTCATGCCCATGCCACCACCAACTGCTATGTTGTAACCAACGATCTTCTCGTCTTCTACAATCGCGATAAAGGAAAGGTCGTTTGCGTGGATATCACAGTCGTTAGACGGTGGGATCACGATCGCAATCTTGAACTTACGTGGTAGGTAAGTCTTGCCGTAGATCGGCTCGACTACTTCTTCAGATGAAATGACTTTTTCCTGATCGAGGAAGATCTCGTGGTACGCGCCACCTTGTGGAAGCAGGTGCTCAGAAATTTCTGTAGCGAGCTTCACCGCGTCGGCGTGCTGCGTGCTAAGATGTGGGTTTGGGTTCACCATCACGTTACGGTTCACGTCACCACAGGCTGCGATACAGTCGAGCGCGACCTTGTCCATTTCCTGAACTGTGCGCTTGAGCTGGGACTTGATCACACCGTGAAGCTGGAACGCCTGACGGGTAGTAAGCTTGAGAGTATTGTTTGCAAAATTCTCCGAGATCCAGTCCATGTGGAGCCATTGCTTTGGCGAAACCACACCACCTGGCAGGCGGACACGCATGAGGAAGCTGTATGCTTTCTCTAGTTTGTGCTTGCGGCGGTTTGCGCGGAGGTCGCGATCGTCTTGGACGTAGCAACCGTGGAACTTGACCATCTGTCCAGAGCCTTCAGTGATGCCACCAGTGGATGAATCTGCGAGTTCCTCAGCAAGCGTTCCTCGAAGATAGTTAGATTCTATCTTGAGGTACTCGTTTGCTGATAATCTTTGTTCTTCACTCATAGTAAAATTGGTAATTTAAGATTTGTAATTTGAAATAGAGGCTTGGCCTCTTAGTAGACGTCACGCTGGTAGCGCTTGTCTTTCTTGAGTGCGTCGATGTATGCCGCTGCGTCGTCTGCTGACTTGCCACCATGCTTAGCAACGATGTCGATAAGTGCTGTGTTCACATCCTTAGCCATGCGCTCAGCATCACCACAGACGTAAAAGTAAGCCCCCGCTTCGAGCCACTTATAAATTTCTTCACCTTGCTCCTGCATCTTGTTCTGCACGTAGACCTTCTCTGGCTGGTCGCGAGAGAACGCTACGTCGAGCTTAGTGAGAGCTCCTGACTTGAGGTGGTCCTGAAGTTCGAGCTGGTAGAGGAAGTCGTAAGTGTAGCGTTGGTCGCCAAAGAAGAGCCAAGTTTCGCCCTTCGCCGCTGTTTCGCCACGTTCTTCGATGAATGCTCGGAATGGAGCGATACCTGTTCCTGGGCCAACCATGATGACGGGCTTGTTAGTATCTTCAGGAAGACGGAAATTCTTGTTCTTGTGCACGTAGACCTGAACCTTCTCACCAGCCTTGGCTGTGTCAGCGATGTAGGTAGAAGCAACTCCCTTGCGAGCCTTGCCGTGACCTTCATAGCGGACAGCTGCCACAGTGAGGTGGACCTCACCTGGATGCGCTTTCGGACTAGATGCGATAGAGTAAAGACGTGGTGGAAGCTTGCGGAGAACGCTCACCAATGCCTGAGCTTCGAGCTTCTGAATTGGGAAAAGTTCGAGAAGATCAACGATCTCACGACCCCATGACCAATTCTTGAATTCAGCTTTCTGTTCGTCGCTGACGATGTTGCCAAGCTCATCGCTCTTTGCGAGAGATTGGTATTTCTTAGCAACTGCACGGGAAAGTCCAGTAATGTCGAGCTTGTATGTCAGAGCCTCTTTGAGCTCGCACTTGTCTTCACCTTTGATTTCCACCTGCTCAGTGCCACTGAGGCCAGACGCGGCGAGGATTGCAGCAACTACGTCATCGGAGTTTACAGGAACCACTGCGAGAGCGTCACCTGCCTCGTAGTCGAGGCCGGAACCTTCGAGGTCGAGCTCGAGGTGGATTGTCTCTTTAGCCGAGCCTTCTCCATTAATGAGTTGGTTGTCGAGCACTTCAGCAGGGAATGGATTCTTACGGCCGTATTCCACTGCTGGAGCAGCTGCTGCGAATTCAAATGCAGGAGCAGCTGCCTCAGCTGTGCCGAATGCTGCGAAAAGTGACTCTTTCCAAGTTGCGTAGGCATCGTCGAAATCAACATCACAGTCGACTCGGTCAGCCACACGCTCAGCACCGAGTGCTGCCAGGCGTGTGTCAAAATCTTTACCAGTCTGGCAGAATTTGTCGTAAGAGGTGTCACCAAGAGCAAGGACTGAGAACTTGAGTCCTTTGAGGTCGAGCTCCGCGTTCATAAATTCTGTGTGGAATGCCACAGCCGCTTCTGGTGGTTCACCGTCGCCCCATGTGGAGATGAGCAGTGCCACATTTTCAAACTTCGCAAGATCCTTTACTGCAATGTCAGCGAGGTTTTTCAGTGCAACCTTGAAGCCTTTTTTCTTGGCTTCTTTAGCTGTCTTATCAGCTAAGGATTCACAGTTACCAGACTCTGTGCCATAGAGCACAGTCAAAGATTTAGAAGCTGCAGCAGGTGCTGCGACTGAGCCACCCTGCGAAGCTGCAAGGAAGCCACTGAGCCAAGCTTTCTGCTCGGGCGTCAAAGTAGGAAGCAATACACTGAGTGCAGTGCGCTGGTTCGGTTCAAAAGGAGCGTGTGATGGGATCATTATTCTTACGAAATTTCCAATACATTACAAAGTTGCTAAGTATTGTTATGTTTACCTGTTCGCAGTTAACACTCGGAAATCTGAACGCGCAAGCTCTTTTAGAAGAAAGATTCTTCTGAGCAAAAGCATGTAATATAGCGGCTTAAAGTGCCGTTAATCAGCAACTCACACCCAAAACTCAGATTGCCAAATGGGCAAACAACTCCCACGTACCACACTGAAACACAGCAACCAGCTAATCCTTTTAGCCTTGATAGTATCCGCTGGCACTTTATCAGCTAGATACCTGCCACCTACAAACAAAGAACTAGATGGCGCTCTTCCTAAACATGAGGCACCTAGTTCAGAGGCTACAATCGCTAGCACTCGCGAAGCCAACACTCGCGCTTTTCAGCGGAGTAAATGCAGTACATCTGCTCGTCTGCATTAGTGAGAGAGCTCCAGTGGGTAAGAATCTCAAAAATCTAAATTATGTCGACACAGCCATCATACCCCTTCTAAGCACTAGAAGGCAGCCACCTTAGACTTCTCGACAACAAAAAGCATGCGGCAGATACCAAAGGACGAAGCCACATCAGCGGTAACTATTTGCAAAGCGAGTGGAGAATATCTCCCATTATTCAGCCTTTGTCACAATTCCTTAGGTCGCTTAATTTAAACAAAAAATCCTAGACTCAACCATTTGGGTTAATTCGATAAATCGGACCAATTAGAAATATGGGAAACGAAACAACAATATTGTAACGATTGAAGGCAATAAATTCGCTATGACTAACGCTCGGAAAGATCTCAGACAAGCAAAGAAAATTATAACACAACCACTCTGTACCACATAAAATAAAAAACCACAAACAATTAGCACATGAGTTATAACAAGTGGCTCCGGCACTTGGGATCGAACCAAGGACCTAGTGATTAACAGTCACCCGCTCTACCGCTGAGCTATGCCGGAACTTATTGCCTTGAGCGCTAGCTCAGTCGACTGCGTGGAAATTGCACTAGTCGTAGGCCTCACGCAAGACAAAACATGCAGTTAAACGCACTTTTTTTAGTGCTCACTCATAGCAATGGCATTGGCTGCGGCGTATTGCTTTGCGTGCGTGAGACTTATCTTCACTGAGACGATTTTATTGTTCTCCATGAAAACCATCCCAGCCCCGCTGAATACAACGCTCGGCTCACCACTTGGGGCTCGGAGGATTGTCATATCGAGCCAAGAAAGCTCTTTTCCGATGCCAGTGCCAAAGGATTTAGCCACCGCTTCTTTCACTGCAAAGCGCGCGGCATAGTTGACGTGTGGCCGTTTTTGGGAATCGCAATACGCGCGCTCTTCAGGCGTGAAGAGCCGATCGAGAAATTTGTCGCCAAACTTCTCGATGGATTCTTCAATTCGATCGATCTCGACGACGTCGATACCTATGCCAAAGATTTGCATGTGATTTATCTGAAGTTAAAGAAGGCTAAGCTAGGGCTTGGCGCACCCAGGGGTGCCGCGGTAGCCCTTCATGAGTTCGGCCATTTCAGCAACGGCCTGCTTGAAACCGACGCGCACGGAACGGGCAACAATCGAGTGCCCGATATTGAATTCCACTAGGTAGGGAACATCGTAGAGATCCACGATGTTGGTGTAGTTGATACCGTGACCTGCATTGACTTGGATACCGAGCTCATGACCTTTTGTGGATGCGGCAATGAGCCGATACACTTCGACCTTGCGCTGCTCACCAAAGGCATTGGCAAAGCAACCAGTGTGTAGTTCTACCATCTCGGCACCAATACGGGCTGATGCTTCGATTTGTGAAATGTCTGGATCAATAAACATGCTGATTTTTATGCCAGCGGCCTGGAGAGTTTTGACGGTAGGCTGGAGGCTATCAAAAAGCCCCGCCACATCGAGTCCACCTTCAGTTGTCACTTCTTCACGGGTTTCTGGAACGAGACAGACAAACTCAGGATTCAGCTTAAGAGCAAGCGCGAGCATTTCAGCCGTGTTTCCCATCTCTAGGTTGATCGGCAGATCGCATTGCTCTTTGACTGCGAAAGCATCTGCATCCTGCATATGGCGTCTGTCGACACGTACGTGGATGGTGATGGAGTCAGCTCCACCAGCTTTAGCGTCTTCCACCACACTCACTGGTGATGGTTCCGCATTTTGTGAGTCAGGTAGCAGCGCATAACGCGCCTGACGGAGAGTAGCAACATGGTCAATATTGACGCCCAAAAGTAAGCTCATGCAATGGATATGCCTCAGCCTCCCTCATCTGTCAAAACCCCTTTGCTACTACTCGATCTCTCGTCGGCAAACCTTCCCTACGATCAACCAAACAATGACTGCGATGACTGTGCCCGCTATGCCATCAATGATGACGTGCTGACGCAGAGCTATGGTCGACCAGATGATTCCCACAATCCAAACAATCACACCAACTTTGGCAACTAAGTTGAAGCGCCTGGATGCACATGCTGCGATGCCAGCCACCACTGAGAGCGCCACATGCAGCGACGGGAACGCATTGCGCGGCTGATCGCAAGTAGCTAGCCAATGGTAATACACTGGGGCATCGGGCAAATGGATTTCCATCCGGGATAGTCCATTAGGTAACAATAAAAAGATCATGTGTGCGACCATGGTCGTCCACCCTATGACATAGAGATAACGGAGGTAGACTGGTCGCTCAATCAAGAGCCCTACAACCGCCAACAACAGATAGAAAGTGTAGTAGAACCAAAGGCTGTGAAAATTGATAGGAATCGCATTGTCAAACGCCGTCGGCTGGAGCCACCAGATCTCGCGGATGGCAAATTGCTGAAGCAATACGTAGGGAGCAAGAATCCAGATCACCAAGATTATGCCAGAGAACCCCCGTCTTAGAAAATTTGTGTAGTATTCGTTCATTATATTAACTAGCTCTCATTGACCAATAATCGTAGCAGGCTCATGACATTATTTCTTCCCAAATCAGAGGAAGCCAGATTCGAAAAAAATGCCTCCCAAGCATCAACATCAAGATGAATATTTTCTAATTGGGAGTGCTCACTCAAGAGAACTAAACAACTCGCTAGAGCTGTCCGTCTATTGCTGTCTATGAATGGATTATTTTCACAAATGAAAAACGAATACGCCGCAGCTAATTCTACACCATCAGAGATGATCGCTTCTCCACTGAAGGTCGCTTTGGGTGACGCAACCGCACTTGCGAGTAGAGCTCGACCCCTTAGACTCAAACCTTCATAATGAGCTAACATCACTTGCTCATGAATCGCTAAAACAGCTCCAGTTGGTAAATGCTTTATCATCTACTGTGAAAGCCGCTCACAAAGCTCGAGATTAGCAGAGAACTCATCAGCTGCAATACTCGCCGCAACCTCTAATTCTATAGCCTCAATATGGGGCAAGAGCATGATTGCCCCACCTTCGCGCACTGTCACATTGAGCTTATCCCCTCCATTGAAACTAGCCAATTCCAGTAATGCAGAATCAAAAATAATCCCGCGAGAATTTTCTACTTTTGTAATCGTTATGGCCATACGTATCACATTTTATTAGATTTAGGGATCGTGTCAACTAAGCCCTTACAGGATAAGGACTAACTAGCACCAGACTACTCAAAGGTTAAAATTAAAAAGGACATGCAACCCATTCGGACGAATCGGAGAAGCTTCCCAGCCAATAGATTGGTGAGAACTCGTGCGATTCATTTTTGAGAAACTTCATAGTACTGGCGCATTGTATTTTTCACGGTGTGAAATTACTTCTTCGTGCTGGAGGAGACGCTTAAGCTCCTCCGCAGTGGTGAAGCATACTCAGCCGCAGGGCGGTGTCGGACCCCGCGCCTTCCCTGAAAACGAGTTGGCTACTTCAATGCACCTCGAACGGCGCCGACCATAATGCCGATGCCACCTACAGAAAAGAGAGCTGGGAACCAGATGGAGTAGCCGGCTGCTTTGGTGTCGTGCGCCAAGATAGCCTGACGTTGCTTACTAGGGTCGGTCGGCTTTACTGGGTTAACGAAACAAACCGTCTGCAGATCTACGGGATATTCCACAAGTAACTGTTTCACCTTATCTGTTGATTTATGCCAGCGTTGACCACGTGGTTTATAAGTTTCTCCTATATTGTCTTCGCCTTCAAATTGGTATTTAAAAGCTACCTCCCAGCGGTACTCTGCCGCAATGTTTACATCTGAGCGCTTGCCAATCTCCGAACGAATGATGAGACACGGAGTCTCCACCCACTCACGCGTGTCGCTGGCATTGCCAAAGCTTTTGGCTAACAGCCAGCAAAATCCTGCACCTAGGAAAAAGAGAAACAAGCCAATACCAAAGAGATAAATGGCGCCTGCTTTAGTTTGTTTTTCCATCGATGATTTTTTGGGAGTTAGTTAGCCTCGTCTTCCTCAGGAGCAGTGGGCAATTGGGCAACTTCATCAAGTAAGTTTACGATTCCCACACCGCGCTCAGCAGATGTGTCTGGGCGGAAAATGAGGATGGGTGTGCAGCGCAAGTTGGTACGCTTGTTGATGAACCTCTGAATCGCACCTTTCTGCTTACTTAGCTTTTCAAGAACAGAAGTCATATTGCCACCGAGTACACTAACAAAGACTTTGCCTTCTCGTAGGTCATCTGTGATTTCCACATCACTAATAGTGACAAGGGCATTTTTAAATTCGAACTCTTTTTGAATGAAGCTACTGATTTCGCGCTTAATGAGTGCGTTGATTTTGTCGAGTCGTTGGGACATAACTTATTTGAAATATGTGATTTGTAATTTCAGATTATCTCCAGCTTAACGCTTGGAGATTAAATACTCAATACCGATGAAAAAAGCCTCGGGCAGATTTCTCCACCCGAGGCTTAAAGAAATTTAGCTTAGAGTTCTTGAGCGAATTTCTCCAAGAGGTAGCACTGAATGATGTCACCTTCTTCGTAGTCATTGAAAGCACCGAGCTTGATTCCACATTCGATACCAGTCTTGACCTCTTTGACTTCGTCCATGAAGCGACGGAGAGTAGACATCTTGCCATCGAAGACAGGGGTTTTACCACGAAGCACACGAGCGTGAGCTGTACGAGTGACTTTACCGTCTTTAATGATACAACCAGCGGCCATGCCCTTGTTGACCTTGAACACCTGCTTCACTTCAGCGTGACCAATGATGGTCTCACGAGTTTCAGGGTCAAGTAGTCCGAGCATAGCATCGCGGACTGTGTCGATAAGTTCGTAGACGATGGAATAAAGTTTGATCTCCACACCTTCGCGCTTAGCTGCTGTGACGGCCTTGCTTTCCACCTTGGTGTTGAAACCAATGACAGTCGCATTGGCTGAGCTAGCGAGGAGGATATCTGACTCAGTAATAGAGCCTGATGCCGCGTGTACGAAACGAGTCTCGACCTTTTTAGATTCGATATCATCGATCGCTCCAGTGATAGCTCCTACGGAGCCCTGGACGTCAGTTTTAAGGATAAGCTGAAGACGCGCCTTTTGCGGTCCACCTTTTGCTAGTGACATGAAGTCGGTCAAGCGGCTCTTCTGAGCCCCCCCCAGACGTGTGTTACGCTTCTCGCCTTGGCGCTCGCTAGAGAGCTTCTTAGCTGCACGCTCATTTTCCATTTCCACGAGTTCGTCGCCGACATTGGGCAGTTCGGAGAATCCAAGAACTTCAACAGGGGTAGCCGGTCCAGCAGCCTTGATTGCCTTACCGTGGTCGTCAAACATGGATTTGATCTTGCCATTGAATGGTCCGCAGATGAATGGCATGCCAGCCTTGAGAGTACCTGACTGAACAATCACTGTTGCAGTTGGCCCTTTACCAGCTTGGACGCGTGCTTCAATCACTGAAGCACGTGCATTCGCACTTGGATTAGCATTCAACTCGAGCACTTCAGCCTGAAGAGCTAGAAGCTCAAGAAGGTCTTCCATTCCATCGCCAGTTTTCGCTGATACGTCGACACATTCGATGTCACCACCGAAATCTACCGGAGTCAGACCGTGTTCCATGAGCTGCGTACGCACACGTGTTGGGTCAGCACCCTGCACGTCACACTTGTTAACTGCTACGATGATTGTCTTCTTAGCCTCCTTAGCGTGATCGATCGCCTCCTTGGTCTGAGGCATGATGCCATCATCAGCAGCAACCACGAGAACAACTATGTCTGTGATGTCTGCTCCACGGGCTCTCATCTGAGAGAAAATTGCGTGCCCAGGTGTGTCGAGTAATGTGATTGGACGACCGAGATCATCCTTCACTCCGTAGGCGCCAATGTGTTGAGTGATTCCACCAGCCTCGCCAGAAGCGATGCGAGATTTGCGCACGTAGTCGAGAAGTGATGTCTTGCCGTGGTCAACGTGCCCCATGAAAGTAATGATTGGAGCACGGAGTTCGAGCTTGTATTCTGGGACATTTTCTTCGGGTTCAGGTTCTACGAAAACTTCTTCCACCTTGTGTACTCCAGCCCCCTTCTCACGCTTCTCGCGCTCAAATTTGAAGCCGTGCTGGGCACAGAGAGTTTCAGCTATGTCTGGTTCGATTGCTTGATGTGGCGCTACGAAAACCTGTAGCTTGATTAGATCAGCCATCAATTGGAATGGCTTGAGGTCCATTGCTTCGGCAAGTTCACTAACAATAACTGGAGGTTTGAGCTGAATCACCTTTTCTCCATTGGAAGCGTCTGCAACTGTTTGTGCTGCTTCAGAGGCAGCAGGGGCCGGAGCGGAGTTAGTCTTCACGAAGTCACCATCATCCTTAGGCTCGTTGAGTTTGGAAATACTTGGCAGCTTTGCATTTCCTGTACCCTTTTTGATCACAGAAGTCTTCTTCTTTCCCTCTTCAGCAAAAATGTCGAGAGCCTCGGCCTTTTTAGTGTCGAGAGTCTTAGCCTTAGGCGTAAGCTTAGATGCTTCTTCACGCTGACGTTCACGGCGTGATGGCTTCTTCGGCTTACTATCGTCTAGCAGGTCGAGGACTTTCTTCTTATCGTTTGTGTTATCTTTCTGATCAGCCATTGACTGTCTTTCGATGTGTGGTTGGTAAAGGCAAGACTGAGCAGTATGCATTCAGTCTTGATAAGGGCGGGCTAGGCGTCAGCGTTTTGCTGAGCTTCTGCTGCTTTATTGAGAATTTCTTGTGCTTGTTCTTCGCTAACATCGATCGCCTGCGCGATGTATTCCGCAGGCATTTGAAGGACGAGCTCGATGGTTGCTCCGCCTGCGCGGAATAGCTTACCTGCGGTGTCATCGTCGATACCGAGTTGGTCGCCCACTCCGTGGGATGCGTCAGACACACGAGCCTCGAACTGCTCTTGCTGGCTCTCATCCTTGCGCACTTGAACATCCCAGCCCATGAGCCGAGATGTGAGACGTGCATTCTGGCCACGACGACCGATTGCTTTAGCCAATTCATCTTCGTCAACGGTAACACTGACTATCTTCTTCTCTTCATCGAGATTAACTGAGCGGAGAACTGCTGGTTTGAGTGCTTCGTGAACAAACTCTTTAGGGTCATCACTCCAACGGATAATGTCCACTTTTTCATTATTGAGTTCACGAACGATATTTTTCACACGTGCGCCACGGAGTCCTACACAGGCACCCACTGGATCAACATTATCATCAGCACTAGATACAGCCACCTTTGTGCGGTAGCCAGCTTCACGTGCAATACCACGAAGCTCAACAGTACGATCTGAGATTTCACTCACTTCAGCCTCAAAGAGGCGGCGAACAAAGTTAGGGTGGCTACGGGAAAGGATGATTTCTGGACCACGTTGCTCGTTTTCAACGGCGACAACGTATGCTCGTATACGGTCACCGATGTTGTACTCTTCAGTAGAAACTCGCTCACGTGAGGACATTTTGCCTTCAAACTTACCAAGGTCTACCCACACATCACTCTTTTCAAAGCGACGAACGGTGCCACTGACTATGTCGCCAGCACGATCCTTGAACTCGTCATAAATCATTTCTTTCTCAGCCTGACGAAGACGCTGCATCATAGTTTGCTTCGCAGTCTGAACAGCAATACGTCCAAAGCCTTTAGGAGTCACATTGAACTCAACCTGACCACCGACCTCCACGTCGGGTTTAATCTTCGTTGCTACAGAAATAACTACTTCGTTCCATTGATCGACTTGCTGACCATCTTGTACAACATTCAGAGTGGCAAAAATAGTCGTATCTCCCTTTTTTGTATCGATGGCAGCACGAAGCTCCTCGATGCGCTCTGAGCCATGTACCATCTTACGGTAAGCTGAGAGAAAGGCGAACTGAAGTGCGGCAAGGACCTTATCGCGGTCGATGCCTTTTTCCTTCTCATAATAGTCAATGAGGGCGACGATATCGTTTGTCATGTCTGAGTTATGTCTGAAAGTTTATCCGCATTAGAGGTGAGATCCTGATACAAAAAAGAGTGGGTATAATCACCCACTCCTTCCTCGCGGCTGAAGTTGTCTGTAACTCGATTATCATAGATAACCTAACTTGCAAGACTAATCTCGATCGCCACATAGCCCTTTAGATCGTTATACATCTCCTATATTCGCCCATATAAATCTACTCAAGACACACCTCTCACCCCATTTACTAAAAAAAGCTAAAAAGATCCTTGTCAATTTCTCTCAATCAGATCTATTCTCTTTTCGCCCGACCGGCAATCAGTTTTTCATTAATGCGCAGATAGCTCAGTTGGTAGAGCAGTTGGCTTTTAACCAATTGGTCCTGGGTTCGAATCCCAGTCTGCGTACTTCTACTAAAAACGACCGACTAGTAATAGTCGGTCTTTTTTGTGTTAGATTTAATGTGTGCACCATTCACCTTAAGCTTCCCCAAAACCCTAGGCAGGGGGTGTCCTAATTCAGCACAATGAACCAAGGTCAAACTATGAAACGTAATCACACAATACACAGCGAAGAATTCAAACGTAAAGTTCTCCACTACTCCAGAGAAACTCTATGAGTAATACTCAAACCTGCAAAGAGTTGGCATTAGGCCTGCCACAGCAACTTCGTCCGCCGAGCTAGCCGACGAGGTTCGTCGACAACCTAAAGAACTCACAAGTCGCATAAGCGGGAAGAAATCTTAAAGAGGGCTGAGCTCATGTTGGGTAACGACTCTCAAGATGGCATGAGCTAATAATCGACTCAAGGAAGAAACCAAAGCTATTCAGAGTCAGAACTTTACGCCACTTTTGGTGCATAACACTCTGTCCAACTTATCTCCGATGCGGTTCCCAGAGCTACATTCCAACATTGAAAAAGCAGCCTAACTAAACTATCTCATAACCAAGGCAGCCACTTTACGAAATGCGTGGAAAGCTCACCTCAGCTGCTACCGTTGCGATCATATTCACTCTCTCCTTTTTAGCTATTCTCTCTCGCACTGAAGTCCTCCCTCAGGATTCAAAGCCTCTACCGACCTGATCTTGTTTACACACACCGGTCTCATCGCCCCAATGTATCTAAGTACCTTCCTCATGCGCTTTCTTCTCTATTCTAGGGTTCTCTCCAGTGAGCTCTCTGGGGACACGCCTTGAGCGACGTTGGTAGGAGCATTTAACTGGCTTCTGAGGCGTAAATCTCCATTGGTTAATATGATGACCACCCCTTAGTATCGGCATATCGACCTTGAACAAATGAAATGTTAACAGCCAACTGCAGCTCGCGCCCATAGCGCAAATTTGAACTATAGTTGGTCACGCTTGCTAATAATCAAGCAGCACCGCCCCCTCTTCTGCTACTCGCGCTCCAAGTAGCCCCCTGAACCTGTAAGCGTTCCTCATGATTTGACTTGAGGACTGCAGAGCCACCTGAGAGCCACAATATATATAAAATTCATAGATTTTATTATGGTTAGCTCCTTCAATTGG
>NZ_JBDOPO010000151.1:0-1545 GCF_039830215.1 Rubritalea sp.
ATATTCTTCAATTTTGTCGATCTCTTCTTTGAGAATTTGCTTATAATTATCAGGCGTTAACTCAAAGAACCTTTTCGCTGATTCTTGATCTGCATTCGGATCAACGTAGCTGTCCCAACAATGCTTGTCCTCTGCAATGGTAACTATCGACGCTCTAGTTATTTCCATACTTTCCGCTCCTAGTCCTGTCATAGTCTGTGCGTAGGTTATGAACGCGGATCTTATATGATTACGATGAGTCTTGGCAGGTTTGATTTCAGTTTCCAGATCATATAAACGGTTTTCGTGTGACACGCTGAATATATGTTTGTTCATATTCATCCACTTCTTGCTTAGCCTTTCCGTTTCGCCTCGACCACTTCTGCATATGGGCTGATCATCACTCGGCCTTCCGTCAATCTCCCAAGCCCACCACAACCACTCCTCTAGAAATGGAATCTCTGACACCTTAAACACTTGATTGTGTGTTTTCATTTTTGTCATTTCTTTTGGAATAGTTATACGTCCCGTTTCACGATTCCAAATCGACCAATTCCACAAATGAACAAGTTCAGATCTTGCGCCCATAAAACACTTAAGTATTATTTCAGCAGCCTTTGGCTGAACTTCTCGCCCCCGATTATTTGTTCTATATAGGCCATGACTCAACGCATCAATGAGCGAGCATATTTGCGCGAGTGTTGCTGCTCGATTTGGTTGCTCTGGCTCTAATCCTTCAGGGAGAACAGCTTCATAATCACAAACCTCATTGATCAACGCCTTATTCAACAGCGTTCCACCAGCATCCGTCTTAGCTTTGATATAAGTTAAGAATCCGCGAATATAGCTTAGAGCCGATAGTGCTGATTTCCGTGCCTTCCATTTACATTTGTGCCGCTCCAGAAAAGCTTTGATCTGGCCTCTTCCCGTAACTGCATCAGTAAAAATTCCAAGTGGTTGCTTAAAGAGACGGTCTTTTTCTAATCTCCAAATCCGATCATTCGCTGTAATTGTATTTTGCCTTTTCCAGTCACGATTCTTTATTTTAGAAGTAACATAATCTTTCCAAAAATCCGCAAGTGGAATGTGTTCAAATCCAGTTTTGTTTCTGGAGGATTTCCATCCAGCATCTATAGCTGCAAGATAATCGCCGCCAGCTTGTTTAATGGGCAAAAGCTTGGCATAGATCATCTCTTTCTCGATATCAGAAAACGAAGCCTCTGCCGCAGTACACGTCTTGCGATCTTGCTCCATCAGTCTCCATGCCTCTTCATAAACTTCCTGTTTTGACCTCGATCCTTGCCTCTGGATTGGCTCCTTGCCTATTAGGGAAGGGTATCTCATTTTTTCACAGTCACGCTTTCTAAAGCGTCCTCGATGACCTTTTTTATCGTTCTTCTCTTGTGAGGAAATGGTCATAAGGGCCTCAACCTCTTTCTTCTGCTCTCTATTCAAACTCATTTATCACTTTAAATTTAACCTCATGGAAAACCGTTGCAACAAATACTCTAACATAGTTAAAACGATCTTATCTTTTCTTCGGTAAAGTTTTGTGAACAAACTTTG
>NZ_JBDOPO010000098.1:0-1543 GCF_039830215.1 Rubritalea sp.
GGTGACGAATAGCCATGATTTCTTTACTTCCATCGGGTGCAAAAGCCCAGGCATCCACCTCAAAAACATTTGGCACTGTTGCCGGGTCGATCACCAGACTGTGGTACCGAGTAGCTTCTATTGGTGAAGAAAGCCCGGTAAAGAGCCCCCTGCCGGTATGCTCGATCTGATCAACTTTGCCATGCATCAGTTGCTTCGCTGCCACAATCTTCCCACCAAAAACTTGACCAACAGCCTGGTGGCCGAGGCAGACTCCGAGAATCGGCATGCGGCCGGCGAAACGGCGCACAACATCACACGAGATACCAGCTTTGTCTGGATTACATGGACCAGGTGAAATGAGTAGGTGACTAGGCTGCTTTGCAGCTATTGCATCACCGTCAATGGAATCATTCCGATGGACCTCAACTCTCATGCGTGGCTCTATTTCACCAAGCCTTTGAACGAGATTCCATGTAAACGAATCGTAGTTATCAATAAGAAGTATCATAAAAATACGTTTATTTATAAAACCCCAGGTTAATCCAAGAGCGTCACCGGATGACCAACACGCTCAACCAGAGGAATCACTTGGGGCTTGTAAATTGTTGTGTACGCTTCAGCCTGTCGATGAGCATCGAGAGCCTCTTGAGAAGACCAGTGTTCGATCATCGTAAATTCGTTGGGATTTGATTGCGATTGATAGACATCGAATCGCTCACAACCTGGCTCATTCCTACTCTTTCTCATAGCTTCACAGAGTAAGTCACGAACAACCTCAATCTTATGATCTTCTTGTACGGTGAGAATAATGTTCATACAAATCATGCGTTTCTATCCTTAATCCTGTACAACCTAAAGCCTGCACAACAATCTACTGTACCACGACAGGTTGCAACGTTGCTCTCTGTCCATATTTCCTGGCGAGGATCCTTATATACGGTGGAAGAAAAGCGGCCCGATGGGTAAATGAGCCACGAACCGCCTCTTGATCACCTTCATTTGGCTCAAAAAAGTCTTCGATGGAAAATCCCGCGCGGCATATTCCACCGAGAATATCTGTTAAAGAATGAACAAATTCATCCGTTCCAGCCTCTCTCAAACGAGATGGTGGTGCCGGTGGCAGTGCTCCTGAGTTATCCGCTGATTGGCACTCTGGAAAAAGCAATTCATATCGGCCATCTAAATTTGGTTGCAATGATGACTGTAAACTTCTCGGAGATTTATGCTGACTCATGTACAAGCCACCCGGACGACAAACACGCGCGATTTCGGAGAAAACTTGCTTGAGAGAAGGTAGGTAGCAACTACTCACTGGATGAATAACGAGATCAAAATGATCATTTTTCAACATCGTAAGTTCATCCATTGAACTCTGTATCAGTTCTAGATGGAGTTTCCGTTCCCTCGCAACCTGTCGATCGAGATCAAGCATTGACGCTGACAGATCGACGACTGTTACGCTCGCACCAGCAGCAGCATAAATGGGTCCATGCTTCCCTCCACCTGCAGCAAGACAAAGAACCTCCAGTCCCCTCAGGCTAGAAGGAAGCCATAGACGATC
>NZ_JBDOPO010000074.1:0-26935 GCF_039830215.1 Rubritalea sp.
AGAGTACCCGCTGCCAACGACGACGAAGCTGAGGATTTGTAGGCGGAGGACTGGAGGTTGGACGAAGTTAGCTTCCTCCATTCGAGCGATCGCCGTAGATCTCAGCTTCATGGCATCACCAGCGTTTTGCATGAGTAGACTGTGTTCTGGCATTCCGGGAACGCGGCTCAAGTCGATATCTGCACCCAGAGCGATGACGAGGTGTTTGTAACGGATTTTGATACCGTGAGTGAAGTGGCCGGTGTTGACTGAGACTTCTTTTGCTTTGAGATCGATATGGCTGACTTTTCCTCGGGAGACATTGAGGTTGCGGCAGCGCATGCGATTTGGGTTGATCACGTGCCGCGGGGAAATGGAGGCACCTGCGACTTCAGCGAGCATGGGTTGGAAAACCATATAGTTTTGCTCATTGACGAGGGCTGATTGGCCGAAGCTGTCGAGTTTTTTGCCGAGAGCTTTTCCAGTGTAAATGCCACCGAAACCGCCTCCTAGAATAAGGACTTCTGTTCAAGGCTGAGGGCTTCTGGGGTGCATTCGGGATTTATTATAAAGTGGTGGTTGGGTAAGTTGCCATAGAGCTACGCACGGCATGTTACATGTCATAGGTAAAATGTGCTGGAGAACAAGACATCCTGATAAAATGAATTGTCACAATACAGCTCAAGATGCTGGAGTGAATTTCCCTTCATTGAAGGAAAGTAGGTCGCCAGCGTATTGGATTCTAGCTTGAGATTTGAGGCTCTAGACCTTGTCGAGTCCAGCGGCTTCTATTTCCTCGGCTTGTAAGTCGTAATCGGCGACCGCGTAGCGCATGCATTTGAGTTCTCGACTGAGGCGTGTGATGGCGAGATTGGTTTCGTGGTCGTGCATGGCGAGGATGAGAATGCGGATATTGCCTTCGGCGAGGCGGTGCAAGAATTGTTCTTCAGTGGCGTATACTTGGGTGACAGTTCTGCTACGACATTTTGAGAGGCATCGAAGCCGGCAACGGCGGGGCCGTATTTTTCCGTGAGTATGTCGTAGACGCTGGTGCCGATGCTGGCCATACCGATGATGACGATTCCCGAGGATGGTGGAGTGAGGCCGGAATATTAATTGAGGATATCGGGTGATTGATGTTTGTCGAAGTATTGCCGATAGCGCGAATATATTGTGCGTGAGTGCTTATTGAAGGCTGAAGCGATAATGAAGGTAAATCTCAGAGTGAGCGCGATGATGACGACCTAGTCTCCGCTGAGCCATTTATTGGAGAGAGCGATGGCGGCGACAATGAGTCCGAAGTCACTGTAGTTCGCCAAGTTGAAGGTGCTGGGTTCGACTGGGCGCGAGCGCAGTTTGTATTTGGTGAAGATGAAAAAGAATAGGGCGGCTTTGATAAGCACTGCGAGAGTTATGAGTAGGGCGGTCACGACGGCTCCGAGGGTAATGGCGCCTGACATACCGATGCTAAGGAAGAATCCGACTAGTAGGAGTTCTTTGAAACCAAGCAGCTTTTTGGTCATCAGATTCGGCAGTGGGTGGGAGGCCAGAAGCGCCCCTAGTATTAGAGCTCCGAGGTCGCCTTTGACGCCGACGAGTTCGAAGATGAACCAGCTGCCAAACGCTAAAGCAAGGCCGAGCAGAGCCATAAGTTCTCCGTGGCCAACTGAGCTCATGAGTTTATGTAGGACTCTCTTTAGAGGGAAAATGAGCAGAAGCAGCACAGCCCAAGGGCTTGGGATTTTTCCTCTAGAAAGAGCGAGGAAGATAATCGCAAAGATATCTTGCATCACGAAGATGCTGATAGCGATTTGTCCGTGGCGGGAGCAGAGCTCACCTTTTTCCTCGAGAGTTTTGACAGCAAAGACTGTTCAAGAAAAGCCCAGAGCAAAGGCTATAAGGATAGAGCTTCAAAAGGTGAGTTCAGCAAAAAAGCTTGAGGCTTGAGAAGCTGAGAAGGAATATTCCAAGGCCGAAAACTAGGACAGAGCTAGCCGTGTGAAAGTTGGTGCTGAGTACCGTGGCTGGCTTCATCAACGAGCGGACGACTAGTTTGACCCGATGGTGAAAAGCAGGAGGGTGACACCGAGATTGCCGATGCCAGCAAGTTTGAGGCTGATGCCGTCAAAGTAGAGGTTGAGAAGGAATCCGCCGGCTAGGTAGCCGATCATTGGAGGAAGGTCGAGGCGAACTGCGCTCAGTCCAAAGATGAGTGCTGGGCCTAGCCAGGCGAAGTCGTTCATAGAGTCTCTGATGTGGCGAGATGACTAATGGTCAGTTTTCGGAGCCATGCTGTCGATGATGAGGTTACGTAGCTCTTGTTCTTCTACTTCGCCAGTATGGCGCCAGACAATCTTTCCTTGCGGGGAGACTAAGAAGCTATACGGGATAGGGCCTTGCCACTCGGGATCGAGTACTTTGGCCAGCGCTTCTAGATTATCTCCTTGGAAGTGATAGTTGTTTGTAGCACGCCCCTCTTCTTTCATTGAGCGAGCGTTGCGCTTAGAGTGCGGAAGGTGTTGGTCTTTGATGAACTGGCTCACTGCTTCTGCATCCTCTTTAGGATCAATAGAAATGGTAATGAGCTCGAATGGTCGCATGCTGTGACGTTCGTAGGTCTTAGCTAACATCGGAAACTCAGCGACACATGGACCACAGGTCGTAGACCAGATGTTAAACAAGCGCCATTTAACGGTTCCATTGGTTTTGAGCTTCTCTGCTAGGGGCACATCTATAGGATCCACTTGTACAGGAAGGGCTGCCCACTCGGCCTGTTTCTTAGCGACCAACTCGGTCTTCCATTTCCACTTAGTAGAACAACCGAAAACGCGGGTTTGGGGAGTGGAGACAGGTTTGCCTGCAAGCAATTCTTCCATGGTGTTGATTACGGTCTTCGTCTTTGCTGGACCTGGGTCACGTTTGCCATCATCGAACTGACCTTGGTAAACGAGCTTACGCTCTGGACCGAGAATAAATACATGAGGTGTTGCAACAGCACCGTAGGCTAAAGTTGCTGACTGCGTTTCACCATCATAGAGGTAAGGGTGGACGAGCTCACATTCCTTAGCGACAATCTTCATGGAATCAAAATCATCGTCGTATGTAGAAAAGCCGTTTTCCCAGAGCATGACTCCCTCTGGTGCAGCACTGGAGATTGCGACTACTTGAACGCCCTTGTCAGCGTAGTCTTTGGCAAATTGATTGATTTTACCGCGTGCTGCGATGGCGTCTGGGCAATGGTTGCAGGTGAATACTGCAACAAGATACTTAGAGTCCTTGAAGGAGTTGAGTGTGTAAGTCTTGCCATCAGTGGCTGGCAGGGAAAAGTTAGGAGCGGATGCTCCGATTTCCAGTGTCGTGACATTCGGAGGAGCCGCAGTTGCTGAGAAGCTGAGAGAGGCTACTGCAATCATAGCGGTGAATGGTTTTGTGATCATAGTGAATGGTTAAGTTAGCTAAATTACTTAGGCGCGAAAGCCGTCTTCGTGGGTGATTATCTATAGTAGTTACGTAGCTAGAAGAAAGAACTTTAGAAAAAGATCAAAAATGTCTTGATTGACGAGAGGTTCTAGATACACATCGCAACCCCTATGGCAAAGAAGAGCTGGATCGCGCGTAACGAGCGCAAAAAGAAAACTGTAGCTAAGTATGCGAAACTTCGTGAGCAACTTAAGCAAGAGAAAGATTATGTTGGACTAACTATGCTTCCACGTGATGCATCACCAACTCGCGTTGTAAACCGTTGTGAGTACACAGGACGTCGCCACGGTTTCCTACGTCGGTTTAAGCTTTCTCGTATTGCTTTCCGTGAGCTTGCATCACACGGGATGATCCCGGGTGTAACCAAGTCATCTTGGTAGTTAGCACTACAGTGCTATAGACACAATTTTTTCTAAGCGTGAGGTGGCGTAGCAGCTATCTCGCGTTTTTATGCTTATTTCTGTCTTCGTTATCACACAAATAATTAGGAGATGCCTCTATACGAATATATATCAGAGTCTGCCGGTGAAGCTGGCAAGTGTTGCTATAAGTGTTCCAAGGGCTTCGAGCTAAGACGACCAGTGGATAGAGCTCCTTTGGAGCTTTGTCCCCTTTGTAAACATCCGGTGAAAAAGGTGATCAGCTTGATCAATACCCCGTCAGTCACCAAACCAATGTCCACCATTGATGCGAAGAAGGCTGGTTTCACTGTTCTTGAGAAACGTATTGATGGGAACTACGAGAAATTATGAACGCTTGGACTCCCAGGAATTTAGTTGATTGTACATCGGCCTTTGCCAGCGGTTGTCTGGTGTGCAAATAAAGACCATAGCAGATGCGACCGCCAGGGAATACGACCGAAATTGAGCTTTAGAGTATGATGCTGCAGGGGTGGTCTGTCGCTATTATCTTCCGCGACGACCACTATATCCACTAAGTGGCTATTGGTGACTTACACTGTGTTTTTGTGCTCGAGTGTGTATTCTTTCTCCTGCTCAACGCGTGTTTCGTTGCTTCTGAATTCGGAATCGTCAAAGTGCGGCCTAGCCAGGTTGGTGCGGCCAATAAGGAATTTCCTGAGCGTGCAGCGGAGGCGTAAGGTAGCCCTTAGACCATGCTGCTAGACGTCTTGCTTAAATTTGTCCTGGAAGAGCACGCACATTTAGCGATGGTTGTGGATGCGTTCGGCGCCCTGGTTGGCCTTGTATTTCTCGATAAAGTGGTAGAATTTTTTTGGTTATGTTCAAGACGAATTTGAGCAAGAGGTGAGTTCGTTTACTCGAGTCAATCAAAGCGCATTTGTGGTAGAAGGTTCACTTCTGAAAGCTCCCCGAGCTTGAGCCGCTGCAAGAAGCCGAAGGGGTATAAATACTTGTGCGATTAGTAATCGCACCTTGCGTATTGTTTAGTTAAAGTAGCTACATGAGTGCGTCGGCAGATAAACCAATACTAGGCGGAGTGTGTTACACTCTAGCGAAGAAGTGTGGTATGGAAGCTTGGATTATGAGAGTGATCTTAGTGTGTTCCACCCTATTCTTGGGAGTTGGACCAGTGATCTATATTGTCCTATGGATCTTCATGCCTAAAGCTCCTTAGCGAATAATGGTTGCTTAAATCTGCCCGAGCTAGATTCCACGATGGTCTCGAGCTTTTTTTGTGGGCAGGCGAGGCCCTAGACTGCTGAAGCCAGATCCAGCTCTTGTGGACGGATACGGCTCGATGCATATGGTGTAGATCGGATGACTGCGCTCACGTTAAGGATCCGATGACCAGCCGTAGAGCGGTGCCAGACCGCACGCCGCCCAGAGGTTTAGTTCCTTTTAAGAGGTGTGCGATTAGTCTTTCGGTTGTTGCGCCGGCTTCAGCAGGGCGGCTTTTGGCTGGCCTTTTCTAGTGCTACCATGTCAGCCTCCTTGCATGATCTTTTGTTGTGTCTAGCGTTGCGTGCTGTATCGACGGGCTAATTCGCTAAACAGCAGTCGCAATAGTTCAAAAATAAGAAAGGCTAGCTCAGCTTTGGGGCTTAGAGTATTGAGGTGTAGTTTAGAAACATTCGAATTATGTAGCTTACTGGTGCTGTGATTACGCCAGAGGAGGTGATGAACCCTATTATTGAAGCGTAAGCTTAGCTAATTTTGCTCGGAGCATTATTCCGTCTTCCTTGATGGGTTCATTCTGAAAAATCTGTTTATTTTGTCGAGCTCCGCAGGCATTAGCCTCGACCGTCTCACTAATGATAAGAAGTGGGCGATAGGAAGGGTTGCAAATTGATCTGCTTCGAGTTACGGAATTAGTGCTTTGACTACTACAGCTTCCATAAAGACGGTTTCCGCCGTTGCCGCTCGCGAAATTTTACGTCGCCGCACCTTTGCGATCATTTCCCACCCCGATGCGGGAAAAACAACACTCACAGAAAAGTTGCTACTCTATGGGGGGGCGATTGGCTTGGCCGGGAGCGTGACTTCTAAAAAAGACCAACAGTCGACCTCTAGTGACTGGATGGCTATGGAGAAAGAACGAGGGATCTCGGTTTCCTCGACAGTGCTACAATTCGACTATAAAGGTTGCTGTGTAAATCTACTTGATACTCCGGGGCACCATGACTTCTCTGAGGATACGTATAGAGTTCTATCTGCTGTTGATGCTGCCGTGATGGTTATTGATGCCGGCAAGGGAATTCAGGCGCAGACTTTGAAGTTGTTCGATGTTTGTCGTAAGCGTGGCGTCCCAATTTTTGTATTCATCAACAAAATGGACCGTCCTTCACGTCCGCCTTTGGAGTTGCTCGATGAGCTTGAAACCGTGCTCAAATTAGCACCGTCTCCGGTCAACTGGCCGTTAGGCGATGGTCCACGCTTTCGTGGTGTTTATGATAGGCAAAAAGGGCAGGTTAATCTTTTTGAGAAAACCGCACATGGAGCGTTCAAGGCTCCTCTTGCAGTCGCCGGTATCGAGGATGATAAGGTTCGCGAGGCCTTGGATGATGATATTTATGAGGCTGTGATCCAGGAGATCGAAATGCTTGATGGTTTGACTGAACCTTTAGATGTTGAGCAGGTGCTTGCTGGCGAGCAGATGCCGATTTATTTCGGTAGTGCGATGAATAACTTTGGAGTGCAGAGCATGCTGGAAAGCTTTCTGAAGCTGGCTCCCGCTCCAACTGGTCGAGTTAGTGATGATAAAATAGTTCCTCCAAATACCGATAATTTCTCAGGATTCGTTTTCAAAATTCAGGCAAACATGAACCCGCGCCACCGTGACCGAGCTGTATTTGTTCGGATCGTTTCTGGGGTATTCGAGCGTGACATGCAGGTAGTCGATCAACGCACTGGTAAAAAAGTCCGCCTTTCAAATGCGCAGAAGTTATTTGGTCAAGACCGCGAAACTCTGGATCTTGCGTATGCTGGAGATATTCTGGCCCTCGTAGGGAACTACGATTTCCTTATAGGTGACACTCTGACCAGCGACCCTAAAGTAGTGTATAATGAAATGCCTCGCTTCACGCCTGAGTGTTTCGCCTATATCCTCAATAATGACACAGCCGGAATCAAGCGTTATCGCTCTGGGATGGCGCAGCTGATGAAGGAGGGTGTTGCGCAGGCTTACCGTGTGCACGGAAGTTCTCAGGCGGTCCCAATGCTGGGGGCAGTCGGTCCGCTTCAGTTCGAGGTGCTACAAGCGCGCCTTCTTTCGGAGTATAAAGTCGAAACCCGACTTGAAAGCCCGCCGTGGTCAGTTGTCCAATGGTTCAAAGAAAACGCGCCCGACACATCAAGAAGATCTCAAGACCCACCCGTGGTAAATCTCACTTCAGGATGTGTCTTAGCTCAAGATCAAGATGGTAATTGGGTCGTTCTCTTGAACTCCAAATACCTAATCAGCTTTGTTAAAGACCGCAATGAGCACCTCACTTTCAGGGACTCTGCAACGGAGTAAGCCTAAATAGCTCAAAATGTTCTCAAAAAAGCCCGCTTGAACTTTTCCCGAGCGGCAGTTTTTTGAATTGTCTGTGAATTACAAGTTTACCTCAGCATTCACTCAGGTAGGGGTGTTTTATCAAAAGCTCCGGAGATTTTGATGGAAATTCCACGGCAAAAGCTCGGATTGGGCCACATGCTAGGTTATCACCATTGGTTAGAATGGGATCTTGCAGAGGGTTTAGGAATGAGGTCCAGCGGATGGCTTCAGTTTCATCTAGTCAGTTGGAAAACTAAACACTACCAACAAAAAACTCCCGCAAGGGATTTTATAGAGTGGTGTCTCGGAGCGAATCCGTGGTAAACAATGGAGTGTGCGGCATTCCTTCAAATATTGTCTACTTGACGGATTGCACTATGCAGTTTCCCCGCAGAAGTACAAAAAATCCCCACGCTGATCAAAAAAAATCTGATAAGCATGGGGATATATCGGCCTAATCTGTGAGACAGGGCAAAGTGAGAAGGGAATTATCCTTTAAGGGATGCAGTCACCTTCTTTGGGTACTTAAGAAGTGAGCGAACTGTGCTTGAGTCCATTGCTGCAACAGTAGCTTCGTCCATGCCTAAAGCGACAAGACGACGGCGTTGCACTTTAACTCGCTGAGCTTTTGCTCCAGCTGATTTTGTTGGACGGCTGAGGTTTGCGTTACGTTGTAGAATTGTTTTGGACATATTAGTGTTTTGATTTGTAGTTTAAAATTGAACGAGCCACCAGATGGAGAGGGTACTAACGGATGCGCCACTAAGGATGAATAGATGATCTGCTAAGTTCAGTCAACTGGAAATCAATCCTTACTAGCTCTCATTTCATAAAAGAGTGCGCAGTAGAAATACAAAATCAACTTTAGGTATCTGCCTATAAAGTAGGCATCATTCGGGACTTCCGCTTGGCGGCGATGTGTCAATGTGTAGGTGACGGCAGAGCATTGCATTTTTCCGCATAGCGCCATGCAAGGAAGACTCTCCGAGCCGTCCAGTGGGGTTAATCGAAACAGCACGGAAAAGAAGGTCGAAATGCCTTCAAGTCTAGCAGCTACGGTTGACTAGAATCGAGCATTACTGGGAGTCGCAGTGGTAGGGCCAGCGAATTACACTAGAGTCATGCAGTCAGTTGGAAAATTGAAGACTCCCGCAAGGATTTTTAAGGAAGAGTGTGAAGCTGACACTTCCTAAATTAAGAGGAAACCTTAAGGTTATTCGCTATGAAAATAATGCTGGCTGGCGCTATTTGATCCTGAAAAGGTAGTGGTTTAGGGAATTTTTAAAGCTTGGATGATGGGTTACGCAGAAGCATTTAGATATGTTGAGCGGAGGCTTGTAGAATAAAGGTGGGGCTGGGTAAAATTATACTTATTGGGGACAGATTTCTGGTGGAATGAATGGTCTTTAGGTAGCGTATCCAGAAAACAAAAAGCCCGCTAGGATTTCTCCGAGCGGGCTTTGTTTTTTTGAATTATTAGGGGCCAGGCTGGGGCTTGGCGAATAAAATTATGCTTTTGGTGTGGAAGCAGCTTCGTGTTGCTCTTCCGCTTTCTCGAGGGACGCACGGGTCTTCGGAATTACGCGGATGAACTTTTTCACTGTCTTCTCCCAGTTCGCGAGGAATCTCTTAGCGCGTGCTGAACCAGTGATCTCAGCATGCTTCTCGATGAGATCTTTCAGCTCGGCGATGTCTTCAGCGCGCTTGATCGGCAGCGGCTTCACCATCTCCGTGTTGATGCGTGACTGGAAGCGACCGTCTTGGTCGTAGACGTAAGCGGTACCTCCGGACATACCTGCACCGAAGTTCTGACCAGTGAGGCCGAGAATCGCTACGAGTCCGTTAGTCATGTACTCACAACCGTGATCCCCGACACCTTCAACAACTGTTGTTGCTCCAGAGTTGCGAACGGCGAATCGCTCACCTGCGCGGCCATTGACGAAGAGCTCTCCGCCAGTTGCTCCGTAAAGGCAGGTGTTGCCGACGATTGAGTTTTCGTGAGCTTCGAACTGGTGGCTGTCGACTGGGCGCACCTTGATGCTGCCAGCTGCCATGCCTTTACCGACGTAGTCATTGCCTTCACCGATAAGGTCAAGTGTGACGCCGCCTGCGAGGAATGTGCCGAAGGACTGACCTGCGGAACCTCTGATTGTGAGGTTGATGGAGCCTGCTGGTAGTCCGCGGTTCTCGAAGACTTCTGCGACACGACCAGAAAGGCGTGTGCCGATGTTCCGGTCGGTGTTGACCACATCGTAGCTGAGGTTCACTGGGGCACGGTCCATGAGGATACTGAGGTCTTCATTTCCGATTTCCGCGTAGAGGTCCTTGAGGATCTGAAGGTCGAGCGCTGGCTTGTCGATGCCGTCGTTGCGGTCTTGCTGACAGATGCGTGCAATCTCGGATGCAGGAGTGCCTGTCATCTTGGAGAGCCCTGGAGTCATGTCCTTGAGAACAGTAGAAAGGTCAATGAGGTTTGCCTTCGGGTGCTCAGGAACTTCGCGCTGGCGAAGGAATTCTGGGTGACCGATGAGGTCGTCGAGTTTCTTGATTCCAAGGCTAGCCATTACTTCACGTGCTTCTTGAGCAACTGCGTTGAAGAAGTTGATTACCTGCTCAGGAGTTCCTTTGAACTTTGCGCGCCACTTAGGGTCAGTAGTCGCAACACCAACTGGGCAGTTGTTGAGGTGACATTTACGAACGTAGACACAACCCATTGCGATCATGGCGATGGTTCCGAAGTTGTATTCTTCAGCACCTAGGATTGCCGCTGTGACTATGTCCTTGCCATTCTTCATACCGCCGTCAGTTCTGAGTGTGACTTTGGTGCGAAGGTTGTTAGCGAGCAGAGTTTGCTGGGCTTCTGCTAGACCGAGCTCCCATGGAAGTCCACAGTGCTTAGTAGAAGAAAGCGGTGATGCTGCAGTTCCGCCGTCGTGGCCGGAAATGAGGATCACGTCTGCGGATGCTTTAGCCACACCAGAGGCCACTGTTCCAACACCAGCTGAGGATACGAGTTTCACTGTCACCTTCGCTCTAGGGTTGATTTCCTTGAGGTCGTGGATCAGCTGGGCGAGATCTTCAATTGAGTAGATGTCGTGGTGTGGTGGTGGGGAAATGAGCTGCACACCTGGCTGCGTATTACGCAGGCGAGCGATGATGCCATTCACCTTGTGGCCGGGAAGCTGACCGCCTTCACCAGGCTTGGCGCCCTGTGCCATTTTGATCTCAAGCTCGTCAGCATTGACGAGGTAGTGAGCGGAAACTCCGAATCGACCAGAAGCGATCTGCTTGATGCGTGACTTAGCGAGGTCGCCGTTAGGGTAATTGGAGAAACGAATTGGATCTTCACCACCTTCACCGGAATCGGACTTAGCGCCGATGCGGTTCATTGCGATAGCTAGAGTTTCGTGTGCTTCTGGGGAGAGTGCGCCCATGGACATCGCTGCTGTTGTGAAGCGGCGGCGGATGTCTTCGATCGGCTCAACTTCGTCGATGGAAATTGGGCCTGATGCTGATGGGACGAACTCGAAGAGGTCTTTGATCGCTACTGGGCCAGTTTCGAGTGATGCTTGCACGTAGTCGTCGTAGTCTTCCTTTTTGCCATTTCTTACGAATGTGTGGAAGTTCTTGATGACGTCGGTAGTGATCGCGTGGCGCTCACCAGTCTTGCGGTAACGGTTGTAACCAGGGTCTCCGAGCTCTAGCTCAGTACCGTCGATCAAGTCGCTGTGTGCGGACTGGTGACGGACGATGGACTCGGCTGCGATTTCTGCGAAACCAACACCTGCGATGCGTGACTTGGTGCCTGTGAAGCATGTGTTGATGACGTCCTTACCGATGCCGACAGCTTCGAAGATCTGCGCACTCTGGTATGAGTTGAGCACAGAGATACCCATCTTGGACATGATCTTGAGGATGCCTTTTTCAAGTGCCTTGCGGTAGTTCTTCATGCCAGCCTCAGGAGTCATGTCGTCGCCGAGCTTGCCTTTGGTGTCAGCTGCGATGACCTGACGGACAGTCGCGTAACCAAGGTAAGGGCAAACTGCAGTAGCGCCGAATCCGAAGAGACAGGCGATCTGGTGCGTGTCGCGAGCTTCAGCTGTGTCAACTACGAGAGAAGAACTGAGACGCTTGCGAACGCGGTTGAGGTGGTGGTGGACAGCCCCTGTGATGAGCAATGCTGGGATCGCTACGCGCTCAGGTGAAGCAGCGCGATCTGAAAGGATGACAATAGCAGTACCTGCGTCGGCTGCATCTTCAGCTTGAGCGCAAACGCGCTGGACTGCTTGGAGCATTCCGTCTGCGCCCTCGCTGATAGGCCAAGTGGTGTCGAGCTGGATAGAGCTGAATCCGTATTCGTCCATCTGCTTGATCTTTTCGAGCTCTTGCTCAAGAAGGATAGCGGACTCGAGGTTGATTACCTTAGCGTGCTCAGGAGTTTCGCCGAGCAGGTTACGCTCAGAGCCGAGACCGGCTTCGAGTGACATTACTGCCCACTCACGGATGGGATCGATCGGGGGGTTAGTAACCTGTGCGAATAGCTGCTGGAAGTATGTGTAAAGAAGTCGCGGGTATGTGGAGAGGATCGCGAGTGGGATGTCGTTACCCATGGAGTAGACTGCTTCTTGAGCGCCCTTTACCATTGGTGGGAATACCATTGCGAGGTCTTCGTCACTGATGCCGTTCATGATCTGAAGGCGTTTGATTTCCGTTTCTTCGAAATCTACAGCAGGAACCTGTGGCTCTGGTGAGATGTAGTCGCGGAGGTTGACTTGGTTTTCGTCTACCCAGCGGCGGTATGGAGCTTGCTTGGCAAGACCTTCCTTGATCTCGCGATCCTTCGTGAGAGTTCCCTTAGAAAGGTCAGCGAGTAGCATCTGGCCCGGTCCGAGACGGCCTTTGGCAACGACAGATGTTTCGTCGACTTGGATAGCTCCCACTTCAGAACCGATGTAAAGGAGTCCGTCTTCGGTGAGCACGTAGCGTGATGGGCGGAGACCGTTGCGGTCTAGAGAGGCACAGACCTTTGTTCCATCTGTGTAAACGAGACCTGCTGGGCCGTCCCACGGCTCGGAGAATGAACTGTGGAACTTGTAGAAGCCCTGAAGTTCTTCGGAGATGTCCTTGTCGTTGATGAATGCTGGTGGAACGAGCATACACATGGAGTGCTCGATAGAGCGACCAGAGAGAGCGAGTAGCTCAAGCGCGTGGTCGAGTGATGCTGAGTCAGACTCGTTGTCGGATGTGAGATCCTTGAGTAGAGCAACGTCGTCGCCCCAGATGTCTGATTCGAAAAGTTCTTCACGAGAGGAGAGCCAGTTGCGGTTGCCGCGCACTGTATTGATTTCACCGTTGTGAGCCACCATGCGGAACGGCTGACCGAGTGGCCAAGCTGGGAACGTATTGGTGGAGAAGCGCTGATGGTAGAGAGCGATCGCTGTGTGGAATTCGTCGTCCTGCATGTCGAGGTAGAACGCCTTCAGTGTCGCTGGCATTGCGAGTCCCTTGTAGGAGATCAAGCGGCTTGAGAATGTCGGCATGTAGAAGCCTTCAGTCTTTGCTTGTGCGATCTCAATAGTGCGACGCGCAAGGTAGAGTTGGCGTTCGAACTGGAGTTCATCCCAGCCAGACGGCTTGGACATTAGGAAGTGGAGAACGTGTGGGCGTGTCTTCTGGGCCAGCTCTCCGAGCTCTTCAGGAGCCACTGGGCATTCGCGCCAGCCAATGATCTGGATGCCGCGCTCTCTTACAGTCTTCTCAGTGAGGGCTTGAATCTTTGCGTGGCAGGACTCGTTGTCACGTGGCAGGAAGAATACGCCAACAGCGATGTCTTCAGCCGCCACATCTGCACCGAGCTTCTTGGCCTCACGTAGAAAAAGTGGGCGAGGGATTTGCGAAAGTATTCCAGAGCCGTCACCAGTCTTCATATCAGCATCAACAGCACCACGGTGGGTCATGTTGCAGACAGACTCAACTGCAAGGTCGAGAATGTTTTTTGATGCTTTACCGTGAATCTGGACGATCGCGCCCATGCCACAGTTGTCGCGTTCGTTGGTAAATGAGTGAAGGGAGCCGGTGGTGTCCGGTGTAAATCGTTGATCATATGGGCTGGTCTTCATATCCTAGTGATTGATTGTGAAAAGTTTATGTCGGATGCTCGGGTGAGTATGCCATTTTCCGCGGTTCAAACTATCCACGGACAGTGCATTTAAGAAGGTCTGTGCCTACTTGAAAAGAGTGAAGTGTGACTGTAAGGGGAAATCTTGCTAAATAGGAAATGTGCGAGAATTATTGGATGACCCTAGTATACACAGAAAATCTCAGAAGTGTGTCGGTAAATAATTCGTGTGGAAGGCTTGTTTTGTGCGAGCGTGTTCATGGTTTCCGTGAATTCCGTGGTTAAATGAATTGCCTTTTTCGCCAAGGAAATAAGGATGGATCTATGAATGATGTTGCTCTCAATTTAGCTGATATAAGAGGTCGTATCGACGCCGCAACCGAGCGCGCTGAGCGACCTGTCGGAAGTGTGACTTTGGTTGCTGTTTCTAAAACTTGGCCTGTGGATCACGTTCAACTGGCAGTCGAGGTTGGGCAGAAAATACTTGGCGAAAATAAGCTGCAAGAAGGGCAGGAAAAGATTCCTGAAATGAGCCAAGACATTGAGTGGCACTTCATAGGAGGGCTCCAACGCAATAAAGTACGTAAGGTGTTAAGGATTTTTCACTGGGTGCACAGCATTGATTCTCTAAAGTTGGCTAAATACACCGACGGTGTCGCTGCAGATCTGGGGGTGACACCTAAAATTTTGCTTCAAGTCAATATCGGAGCCGAACTGAGCAAGGGGGGATTCATGCTTGATGGACTCCGTGAGCAGTTTGCTGAAATTGTAGCCCTAGAGAATGTCGAACTCCGCGGCTTGATGTGCATTCCTCCCGCGGTTGCTGAGCCCGATCAAGCGAGGATGTTTTTCCGAGCAATGGTGACACTGCGTGATGAACTTGTGGCTAAACACGGAATTGAGCTTCCAGAATTAAGTATGGGCATGAGTGGTGATTTCGAAGTGGCTATTGAGGAGGGAGCGACAATGGTTAGAGTCGGTAGCTCGATCTTCGGTGGTAGGAATTATTCAAAGTAGCGAGGCCGTCCCGGTCGCTTTAAAATATATCGAAGGGAAAGTTGTGTGTTTTGTTCGAGCTAGTTGAGGCGACCGAGACGGTCACACCACGCATTCGCTCCACTCGCTACTTGCTACCAATCACTTGACCAGTTAAGTCGTCTTCATGCTCAAACTCGAAAACATCGCCAGCATTGGCGCGGAACTAGCGCTCGCGTGGAGCGATGGCTTGGAAACATACATCCAGCACGAAGAACTGCGTAGGTCATGTCCGTGCGCGAACTGCCAAGGAGAGCCCGACGCGTTAGGTCGCGTGGTGAAGCCGCCAGTCCACTACAACGAAAAAAGTTTCACCCTCGTGCGCTGGGAAAATGTAGGAGGCTACGCGGTCGCTTTCCATTGGGCCGATGGCCACAGCACGGGAATCTTTAGCTACGAGTATTTACGTAAGCTTGGTGAATAAGAAAAATTCAAAATTGTGGGGTGGAGAGATCTGTTCTTGGAGAGAGTGTGTGTAAATTTTTCGTGTTAGACTTTATCGACTGGTCAAAGGGGGGAGAAGTTACTAAAGAATGCTTAACCATAAGCCACCATGATTGAATACCAACGCGACCAGCAGCAGACCATTCCAGACTCTCAAGTGAAAATTGTTGGAGTTGGGGGCGCGGGTTTAAATATGATAGACCGCGTGGCCTTAGATGGCATGCAGGGGGCTGAGTTGTTGGCTCTGGCGTCCGATGCGCGTTCGCTTACTAGTTCGGTTGCTTCTGAGAAAGTCCAGCTCGGCACAAAGCTCACGATGGGCTTGGGCTGCGGCGGCGACCCAGATCTCGGTGTGCGGGCAGCTAAGGAGCGAGAAACTGAAATTCGCGATGCTCTGAGAGACCGCAACATGGTGTTTGTGTGTGTGGGCCTAGGTGGCGGAACGGGCTCGGGAGCAGCGCCTCTAGTGACAAGGATTGCTCGTGAAATGGGTGCGTTTGTTGTGGTGTTTGCCACCATGCCTTTTGAATTTGAAGGAAAGCGCCGACGTGATCAGGCTGAGACTGCTCTCAACGAACTTTCAGTGATAGCGAATGCTTTGGTTACTTTTGAGAATGCGCGTATGGGTGAGTTGGTTCTCGCTGCGCAAGGGATCCACGAGGCGTTCGCTGCGGCGGATCGAATGATCTCTGAGAGCATACAGGCGGTGACTCGCTTGGTGGTTAAGCCTGGAATCATCAATGTTGGATTGGATGATCTAGTGAGTTCTCTTAGTGCTACGCGCTCTCGTTGTTTGTTTGGTTCTGGTCTAGCAGAGGGGGAGAATCGCAGCCAAGTGGCGCTGCAGAATGCCCTCACTAGTCCGTTGCTCGATAAGGGACGGCTTTTGAAAAATACCACAACAGCCTTGGTGCATATTTGTGGGGGCGAGAGCATGACTCTCTTTGAAGTGGAACTTTTGATGCGCGATCTAGCTAAGCATGTACCGGATGATGCGCATATCCTTTTTGGTGCGGCAGTGGACCCAAGTATGGGTGACGCGCTGAGTGTTACGATTATTAGCTCGTTACCTGAGGGGGGCTTGCAGAAGAAGGAAGAGGCTGTTGCCGCTGTAGAGGAAGCCCCTGAACCTGAAATTGTGAAGCCTGAAGAGTTCTTTGAGGTTGAAGAGTCGATCGTAGAGGAGCCGGTTGTGGAAATTCCAGTTGTTGCTGAGGAAGAGTTGCCTGAAGAGGAATTGAATATAGAGGTGGTTTCAGAGGGGAATCTTCTAGATAAACTTTCAGACATGGCTGAAGAAGTGGATTCGGAGGAGCAGGATGTTGAGGTGGAACCGGCAGAATCACTTATTGAAAATGAGGTGGCCCAGCTTCCTGATGAGGAGCCTGTGGTCGAAGAGGCGCTCGAGCAGCCTGAGGTGGAGTGCTCAGAGTACGCTGACCAAGAAGTCGAGGAAGTGGCCTCAAGCGAGGTCGACGAAATGACCATGTTTGAAGAACTCGAGAAGGAGGTCGCTGGAGATCTCATCGATGAGGCTGTGAAGTCTTCTGCAGCAGCAAAAGGTTCTCAAGCGGAACTAGAGCTCGACGGTGGGCCTCGCGGCAAATTTGAAGGGGAGGCACCAAACCTTGTGGGTGGTGAAGACCTTGATATTCCGCCCTATCTTCGTAACAAACGCTAGTGTGACGCAGTATTTTAAATGAAAAAAGCCACTCACTGTTAGGTGAGTGGCTTTTTGTTTAGAGGGTGTCTAAAGATTGAGTTACGCTCCAGTGAGGAAGTTGATTACGTCGCCGTCCTGGACAACATATTCCTTGCCTTCAGCGCGGAGAGCACCTGCTTCGCGGGCGGCACCCACAGTCTTGTGAGTGGCGTAGTCTTCGTAGCTGATTACTTCAGCGCGGATGAATTGCTTCTCGAAGTCGGTGTGGATCACGCCTGCTGCAACTGGGGCTTTGTCGCCGGCAGTGATTGTCCAGGCACGAGTTTCCTGTACGCCGGTAGTGATGTATGTGCGAAGACCTAGGAGGTTGTATACTCCATTGATGAGAGTGGATACTCCAGAGTCAGTCACGCCCATGTCAGCAAGGAAGTCGGCAACATCTGCTTCGTCGAGATCCATTAGTTCTTCTTCGATTTGGGCTGAGATGACGATGGCTTCTGCGCCGTGAGCTGCAGCTGCGTATTCAACTACTTTGGAAACGAGTGGGTGAGACTTAGGGTCTTCAGTCGCGGCTGCTAGGTCGTCTTCGGAGACGTTACAGGCGAAGATGGATTTCTTGTTTGAAAGGAGGAAGAATTCCTTGAGTAGCAAGCGGTCGTCTTCGTTGAGGTCGCAGGTGATTGCTGGCTTGCCTTCTTCGAGGTGTGGCATGAGCTTGTCGATGAGGTCGACTTCTGCTTTGGATTCTTTATCCCCGCTCTTTGCTTTTTTAGCACGTGAGTAGCGGCGTTTTTCCATGGCTGCCATGTCGGCGAGGATGAGTTCGCCATTGATGATTTCGATGTCGCGCACTGGATCGACTGAGCCAAGTTCGTGGATGATGTCGTCGTTTTCAAAACAACGGATCACCTGGACGATGGCGTCAACTTCGCGAATGGTGGCGAGGAATTTATTGCCAAGTCCAGCGCCTTCAGAAGCGCCTTCCACAAGGCCCGCGATGTCGACGAACTCGATCGCAGTTGGGATGAGCTTCTTGGATCCGGAGAGCTCGCTGAGTACAGCGAGTCTGTCATCTGGTACTGTGACGACGCCGACATTCGGATCGATGGTACAGAATGGATAGTTAGCAGCCTCAGCTTTGCGTGTGCGAGTGACTGCGTTGAAAAGGGTGGATTTCCCGACGTTTGGTAGACCTACTATTCCTGCTTGGAGCATGCAGCGGACGCTAATCGGGCGAACGGAACATTCAAGCTAAATTACCTGCGTATGAGGAAGTTGCTTGGTGCTTGGCTTACTCACGATCTGAAGACTCTTCTATGATGATTACGGCGGGGGGCGCCTTTTCTTGCTTAACGTGCAGGGACTGGCAGAGTTCTTTCCAGTGGAGTCGTGTCAAGTTGGTGGTGAGTGACTGGCGTGGAGTTTCTTTTGCCGAGAGTGTTGCTGGTGGCATTAGCTCTGAGTTGTTTTGGAGTTGGCCAGCAATGGAGCGGTAAATGGCCATGTAGAGTTGTTCGTCTAGTGGGGCTTCGCCTTCGTTGAGGTGTAAAGTCAGTTGGGGTGTCTCTTTGGGTTCTTTGCCTGTGGAGCTGAGCCAAACGCGTATGGGGGGGCTTGGGTAGCCATCACGCTGAGGGACGGTTTTGATGAGAACTTGTGGTGCCACCTGATAGCTAGAAGCTTCTCTGATGTCGTTACTGAGTTGTGCGAGTAGAGCTGAGGTCTGAGATTTATGTTCAGTTGGAGTGTGAATGTGGAGAATGAGATCAAAATTGCCCTCAGAGTCGGTGTTCCAGATTGGTAGAGTTGTTCGCAGGGCTGTGATGGCCTGACGTGCTTGCTGAGATTGTCCCTCGTTGGGGTCAGAGCTGTCGATCACTCGTTCCCATGCGAGGAGAGCGTGTGCGAGTTTCTGGCGTGCCTCGAGCTGGATAGCTAATTGGATGAAGCTTTCAGTACCGAACTCATGATGTTCGCGAAAGTGCTTCAGGCTCGGGGTGGTGGCGAGTTGGCCGAGGGGGATCTGTGGAATAGCCGGCTTCTCAGGTTTTTTCTTAACTGATTCAACCGGAAGTGGACTGGGGAGGGCTCTTTCTCTAGCTGGGAGAGGTGGGTGTTTTCTTTTCCACTCGCTGACAGACTTAGCGACAGCCTTGTTGTCAGGGGGGGTGGTGAAGTCCTTGCTGCGCGCACCGAGCCATAAGACGCTACCAAATGTAGCGATGGCCATGAGCGTGACTAAATACCAAGGAATGCGCATTGAGGAATACTGTTACTATCAATTTACGTCCTTTACTAGAGGAGACTTTCTCTAGCTTCTGAGAGAAATAAAAAACGGCCACTGCTCAGAGCAATGGCCGTTTAAAAAATGATATGTTAGAAAGAATTACTTTCTAACTGCACTCTTCACGAGAAGAGCGCGCTTACCGATGCGGTCACGAAGGTAGTTGAGCTTTGCGCGACGCACTTTACCGCGTGTAACAACTTCAACGTGTGAAAGGCGTGGTGAGTGAACTGGGAACACACGCTCAACACCTTCACCGTAAGAAATCTTACGTACTGTGAATGACTGGTTTACGCTTGAACCTTTACGTCCGATACAAAGACCTTGGAAGATCTGGATACGCTCTTTACCACCTTCGACAACGCGAGTGTGAACTTTAACTGTGTCGCCTACGTTGAAGTCGGCTACTTCTGATTTAAGCTGTTCAGCTTCGATTTTATCAATGATGTTCATCGGAATGGTGGTACTTTTAAAATTGTTCGATACGCCGAGTGGCGTGTGCGGGGCGGATTGCTACAGGAATGAGCGATAGATTGCAACTGGTTTTTTAGGATTTCCATATGAAAACATTTGAATGCCTCTAGCTAAGCGAGACTGAGAGCTATTTTTCTCCGTAATCTGGGGTTGCGTGAGGGTGTCTTAGGTGTAGGGTCTGTGCAGCAAAACAAATTTATTATGAGTAAAGATATTCAGATTACCGCGTATTTAAAGACCTATTGTGGGTGGAGTGAGGGAGTACGAGCAATTATGCGTAAGTACGACCTTCCTTTCGAAGAAAAAGACATCATCAAAAATCCAGCTTTCCGTTGGGAAATGGAGCAAAAAAGCGGTCAACCACTCAGTCCATGTGTTGAAGTGAATGGTACAATGCTTGCCGACGTTTCTGGTGATGAAGTGGAAGCTTGGATGATTGAAAATAAGATTCTAGCGGCAAATGATGCTGAAGCTGACGCTCCTACTGGATCTTCCTGTACAGATGAACAGCACGAGGCAATGGCCCGTGGTGAAGTTCCTGGTGCTAGCCAGAAAATTAAGTTCATCGATTAAATTTTACTCTAGCTCAATAGAGTGAATCAAAAGCCATCCACTTTATAATAGGTGGCTTTTTTGTGCCGTGGTGGGAGCCTTTTATAATTTGGGTTGAAACTTATTATGGCGTGAGGGCTTAAAGATTGGTTAGAACTCGGACATGCCTATGAATTTACTGATGCAGTTGAATGGAGTGCTGCTTATTGCGGTGCTTGCCTTGCCGCTGATCTGTCTTGTTATTTTATACAACGGCCATGTGAGTCGGAGGAATGCGGCTGACTATGCGTTTAGCTCGATCGATGTGCAGCTCAAGAAACGCTGGGACCTTATTCCTGGCTTAGTTGAGACGGTGAAGGGGTACGCTAAGCATGAAAAAGAATTGTTCGTGCGTGTGACCGAGGCTCGAAAGCAAGCGCAGGCAGCCCAAGGTGATGAGCGTTTCCGTAGGGAGGGAGAGGTGTCTCAAGGTTTGCCGCAAATAATGGCTCTGGCTGAGGGGTATCCTGAGCTCAAAGCTGATCGCCAGTTTCTAAGCCTACAGAGAAACCTGACTGAAGTCGAAAGTCAGATCTCAGCTGCTCGGCGGGCTTACAATGCCGCGATCACGGAATATAACGATGGGGTGCAGATGTTTCCTTCCAGCATTGTGGCTGGAGTCTTCGGCTTTAAAAAGCGTGAGTGGTTTCAGATCGAAAGTGTAGAAAGGAAGGTTACTAATGTCTCAGTCTAGGCGAGAACTAGTAATGTCGGTGATTGAGAAATTGGCACCTTTGTTAGGGAGTTTGGAGGATCAGCGACAAGACGCGCTGAAGAAGCGATCGAAGGGTATGAGCTTTGTCTGCCTTGCTGCTGTGGTTTGGCTGGGTGTCGCTTTTGCTGTGGCGCAAAAGGTGGGCATGTTCGGCTTGATTGTTGCTCTGATCGGGTTTGGTGTGACTTTCGCCATTTTACATAGCCTTTTTATTGGGAAGCATCGTAAGAAGTATGAAGAGGATTATAAACAGCGCGTGCTCACAGAGGTGACGAGAGCAATTCAATCTGGAATACACTACAAGCCTCACGAGGGAATATCCAAGCAACTTTTCAAGAGTGTGGGCTTGGTCGAGTCTCGGATAGATCGTTATAGTTCAGAGGATTTATTCCTCGGTGATGTTGGTGATACCGAGGTGTATTTTTCCGAGGTCAAAGCTGAGCGTAAAGACACGAGCCGCGACTCAAAGGGGAACACGCGAACCTCGTGGAAAACACTTTTTGATGGAGTCTTTTTTATGGCTGATTTCCATAAAGACTTTTCGACTTGGGCCACCGTAACGCCTGACTTCGCCGAAAAGACCTTTGGGTGGTTGGGGAAGAAGCTTCAGAAACTCGGCGGCAATGTCGTCCGTTTAGAGAATCCAGAGTTTGAAAAAGCATTCGTGGTTCGCGGGGGTGACCAGATAGCGGTTCGCTATATCCTAACGCCTGATATGCAGGAACGACTGCTACAACTACGTGATGTTTTTGGCCACGACATGATGGTCGCCTTCAAGGATTCTAAAGTCGCGATGCTTTTTGCCACCCACAGCAATTGGTTTGAACCTGACTTCAATCGACCTAGCCACGATGTTGGGCAAATCGAAAAATTTGTCAGTGAAATGCAACTGTGTTGTTCCGTCGTGGAGACGATGAACCTCAATACTCGGATTTGGACGAAGGAGTAGGGAATTTAAGAATCTGGATCTAATAGGGAAGATTGAGCGGCAGTTCGTTCTCTCCGAAGGGTTCGCTGAGGATATATCTTGGCGTATTCCGACGATACGCAACTAGCTAGAAATCTTATTCTAAAATCTTAGATCTTAAATGGACTGTCTTCAATGATTCCATCCGCAGTCTCCTGCTTGAGTCGGAGTTGGCCGCAGGCTGCATCGATGTCGTGTCCCTTTTCGATACGTAGTGTGGTGGTGACACCGTTGTTACGGATGATGTCACGAAACTTGTAACAGTGTTCCTCAGTCGGACGCTCCCACTCTAGCCCTTCAACTGTGTTGTAGGGGATAAGGTTGACCAAGGCACCGAGCGATTTCGCGCGCTTGGCTAGGATTGTGGCTTGTTGTAAGTCGTCGTTGATGTCCTTGATCAGGATGTACTCAAAAGTGATGCGTTTTTTGCTCTTACTTTTATAGTAGTGGAGGGCTTCAAAAAGCTCTTCGATTTTCCACTTCGAGTTGACCGGCATGATCTTGTCTCGCGTGTCATTGGTTGCTCCGTGGAGTGAGATCGCGAGTCGAATTTGCTGTGGTCGGTCAGCTAACTTCTTGATCATCGGTGCGAGACCTGAGGTGGAAATAGTGATGTGACGAGCTCCAATGTTCATGCCCCAAGGGCTAGTGATGATATCCAGCGCCTGGTTGAGGTTTTTAAAGTTGGCGAGCGGTTCACCCATGCCCATGAAGACGATGTTATTAATTTTTCGGCCAGAAATTTCTTCCACAGCCATCAACTGGCCAACGATCTCGTCGGCGGTGAGGTTGCGGGTGAATCCGTCGAGCCCAGAGGCGCAAAACTTGCAACCATAGGCGCAACCAACCTGGGAAGAAACGCAGGCTGTGTGGCGATCGGATTTATCACCGTATAGAGCCGGGGAGGCGGGAATAAGTACAGTCTCTACATAGCGACCGTCGTGTAATTTAAATAGAAACTTGCGCGTGGTGTCCTCGGAGCCTTGCACGCGAACCGACTCGAGTGGTCTGTAGCGGAAGTTTTCTTTGAGCGTTTCCCGCAAGTCAGCTGGCAGGTTGAGCATCTCATCAACACTACTTGCTCGGTGCTTATAGATCCACTCAAGCGCCTGCTTTACACGATACGCCGGCTGGTTGTATTCGTCTTTGAGTAGGGCTGAAAGGTCATCCAAGGTGTAACCAAGGAGGCTGGGAAGTACTTGTGGTTTAAGGCTCACGATGCGTCGTTTTTGCCAATTTACATCAATTGTCCAGTAAATCCCGCTAGAAATGTGAGAGTATTAGTGGAGTCCAGACTTTCTGTTGTGAGCTTCAGAGTCGAGGAGCCTGCCTGAGTTTGATTTTAACTCTAATCGGTATTTCCCTTTATAGTCGGATCTAGTGGTGAATTTAGCAGTTGTTCCAGGGCTTACGCTGCCTATGAAAGATCCGTTATTATAGAGCTTTGCTGGGACGCTAGACCGAGCCGAAACTTGGACGGTCTTGTAGTGGTAGTTGTATTTTTTACTGTCGCGGTAGTGAATTTCATCATTTCCAGACCTTTGTGAGGTGACGCGTGCTGTAATGGATCCTCTCGGCTTTGGTGCCGGTTTAGTGATGGATGAACTCTCTTTACTAGGCTTGTTAGCTGTGACTGGCCTACTGCGGGTAGGTGAGGGAGCTAATTTAGTAACCTGATTGTGGCGCAGTTTTGCTTTTTGTTCGGAAATGAGGGCGTTCTTCGAGATCTCGGCATCATAGTGACACAGTTCTTGAATCTCTAGTGGGAGGTCAGCGTATTTGAATCTTCGCGCACCATGTTCATAAGCGATGGTGACTCCTACTGCAGTAGCCTTAGTGACAGTGACATCATTGTATGTTTTTCCTGCTACTTTTAGTGATGCGTATTTGGTGCCAACATAATTAGCCAATGCGACAGTCCTCAATGTATTACGCCTTTCTGTTTCTTGCTTTATCGCTTCTAATTCGGCTGCGAGTTCCTTTTCTTTACGTAACTTCTCGGCCTTGATTTCAGCTTGTGCTGTAAGTTCAGCTTCTTTTTTTGCTTCAGCAGCAGCTAGCTTGGCTTCCTTTTCAGCTAGACGCTGAGCTCGCTCTTCAGCAAGCTTTCGTTTGCGTTCTTTGCTTTGCTGAGCTTGAAGTTCAAGCTTCTCAGCTTTTAGTTGTTTCTCATTTTGGGATTTATTGATGAAGTAATACGAACTTGCCCCGAGGAGTACGAGGGAGATGAGAACAACGGGAGTAGAGTTTCTGCTTGCAAAAAATGACACAAACAGCTGTTAGGGAGAGGACCGACGATAGTCAATCGTATCCGTTAAAACAAAGTTAGTGTGTGATTGTCAAACTTCGCTCTTGGAGATTTAGCCAGTCTAGTTTTATCTCCCTCCAGATATGAAAATTTTGGTTGTAGGAAAAGGCGGGCGCGAACACGCGCTTCTCACAGCATTCGATGAATCACCAACAGCGACAGAGCTTTATAGCTTCCCTGGTAGTGATGCAATTGCTGAGATTGCGACACTTGTCGATGTGGATGGGCTAGAGAGTCTAATCGCATGGATGAAGGGCAATGGCATCGAACTCTGCGTGGCGGGTGAAGAAAGCTACCTAGTCACTGGCGAAGGTCTTGCTAACCTCTGTGAAAAAGAAGGTATCCCATGTTGGGGACCACATTTCCAGTCAGCTCAACTCGAAGCGTCTAAAGAGTTCGCTAAGGAATTTATGCTCCGTCACGATATCCCAACGGGTGCAGCTGCCGGCTGTGCTGATATTGCCGAAGCGCGTGCCGCTATCAATGGTGTGTACCCGACAGTTCTTAAGTTTGATGGTCTTGCTGCTGGTAAGGGTGTTGCTGTTTGTCCTGATGAAGCGACTGCTGAAGAGTTTCTTAATGAAGTTCTGGTTGAGCGTCGTTTCGGTGCGGGTCGTCTTCTCGTGGAGGAGTGCCTTATCGGGCCTGAGGTTTCAGTGTTCGCCGCAGTGGTGGACAACGAGTACCAGATCTTCACTCCAGCGCGCGACTACAAGCGTGCACTCGATGGTGACCTAGGTCCTAATACAGGCGGAATGGGTGCTGTGGCTTCACGTCAACTGGTGAGCAAGGAGCTTCTAGCTCAAATCGATAAAGAGATCGTTAAGCCAACTGTGGATGGTCTTGTGAAGGATGGCCTTCCTTACCGTGGGTTTATCTACTTCGGTCTGATGATCACAAAGGATGGTCCTAAGATCATCGAGTACAACTGCCGCTTCGGCGACCCAGAGTGTCAGGCTGTGATGCCGATAGTGGGTGGTGATCTTGCTAAGTATTGTTTTGAAGGGGCGAAAGGTAATCTTAGTTCTGATCTGCTTAGTTTCAGCGAAGGTTGGTCAGTATGTCTCGTGCGCGCGTCAGCTGGTTACCCTGAATCTTCACGCAGTGGTGATGTGATCACTGGCTTTGGTGACGTAGAGGGCGCTCGTGTCTATCACGCGGGAACTCGCAAAAATGCAGAAGGCCAGTGGGAGACCAACGGCGGACGCGTGCTTGCTGTAGTGGCTGGTGGCGACGACCGAAAGTCAGCTGCCGATGCAGCTTATGCTCAGCTCGAGAAAGTAAGCTTCGACGGCATGCAGAGCCGTACAGACGTAGGCACATTCAATTTTTAAGAAGTACTTGAAGTTAGTTTTTCTGGCTTCACGGAAAATAAAAAAGGCGAACACCGTGATGGTGTTCGCCTTTTTATTTTGTGAGGTAGATCTATAGTTCTCCGAGGTGGTCAGCACAAAATTGCGACCAAGTCTCGAGTCGTTCGTGGAACTCACCTTTGAGCTCAGCCACGCTGCCGAGTTGAAGGTCAGCGATCGCATCTTCGTTTGATTTCACGCTAGTGCCCTCGATATCGAAAAGGTGCACAACTCCGAGGTGAACTTTGCCAACTTCGTTAGAGTCATCGTTGAGCAGGCCAACGATTTTCTGAGTGTAGCTACCGTCGATGACGATTTCTTCTGCGATTTCACGTTCAACACCAGCCATGTAGGTTTCGTAGCCTAGGTGGTCTTCGCGTTTGTCTTCAGGGTTGATGTGACCACCAATTCCCATTGAGCGCTTAGCGTGAAGACGTGCTTCACCGCCTGCCTTGCCCCTGGAATAATGGACAAATTGTCCGTCGAGACGGATTAGCACGTACGGGATGAGTTGTTTATGCATAGGATCCTCCTCTGCGGCTCCGCGATCCATGAAGAAGTTGTTCTTCGGGTCGAGGATTGTAGGTAGGTATTTATCGACGTCAGTATTGAGCCCCTGAAAGGAGCCAAGAGAGTCGAGCAGTTCGCGTGTGATGACGAGTATTTGCTCGCCTTTATAGTCTTTAGCCATGGGTGTGGTTTATGCTGATTGAGATTTTACGAAGTCAGCAATTTGCTGAATGTCGCCATCTGCGGACCAGACGTGGCGCAGAAAATCAGCAGGGTGAATCTCGCCATGATTACGTAAAAAGTTGCGGTCACCGCCACAGCTAAACATGATGTTGGGGTCGAGCTCGCCACGCAGTTTATGCTCAGCTTTGCTCACAATGCGAGGAAGGTAGGCTATACCGTCAAACTCTTGAGCTTTCTCAGGTAGCGCACCTGCGGTGATTTCGTGCTCACTGAGAATGCCTTGTTGCATGACTGTGAGATAGTCGTAGCGCACTGCTGCGATGAGGAGTGCTGTCGACTCCGTAGGTTCTCCTGCGTCTGCTAAGTCTTCAACGAAGTCGAATAGTTCACGCGGCTTGTAGCCGATGGATTGGAGGAAGCTTAGGTCGTCCTCGGTATAGTAGGATTCGTAGTCAGTATTTCCACCTCGATAGGCTTCGATGCAGCGGCGAAAGAGTTTTAGAAAATGGTCATTCCAAGTCATGCCAAGACAGTGGCGTGTTAGGTGGCGGCTGTCAAATCTTGAGCGCACAAGGGTTTCTCGAGGATGCCGTGGTGTCTTTTTTTCTTGCTATGGGAGATATTTACTTTAATAAAAACATGTTATATTCCTTAGTGTTTATGATTATCGTTATAGTATCCCACTCTAGTAAGTTGGTCTAACTCCTTGGCATCCAATAAGTAGGCGAAAAATCTCGCTTGGAAGGGGGGATATTAACCCCCTCCCGAAAATACCTCTTTAAAAAATAGCAAGAAAAGCCGCAGCTAAAAAAGTGGGGCTAGTAACACCTAAGCCAGCTTGACGAAGTCTAAAAAAAGGCCCCTAAAAAAGGGAG